>JBBSDD010000261.1:0-4976 GCA_038249755.1 Flavobacteriales bacterium
AGCACATTTCTGCGTAAGATTTAGAAGATTGCCTGGAATTTATAATCCTGTTTTGCCCAAAATTCAAGAGCCCTTGGGAGCGTATAAAGCATGTTCTTTCGTGCCTTTTCGCTGTCGTGAAATACCACAATAGAGCCCGAAGTGACATGATTTTGCACATTGTCGAAGCACTTTTGAGGCGATACATCGGCGCGCCAATCGGCGCTTAGGACATCCCACATGACGATCCGGAATTTTGATTTCAATCCCTGCACCTGACTCCGGGTGATGCGCCCATACGGAGGCCTGAACAGATTAGATTTCACCAATCCGGCACATTCCAATACGCTACGGTAATAAGAAAAGTCGCGGTACTTCCACCCGTTCATATGATTCCAGGTATGGTTTCCTACTGCATGCCCTCCGTCAATAATTTTCGCGAAAGCATCCGGATAGCGATTTACATTGCCTCCGATGCAAAAGAAAGTGGCCCTGGCCTGATGGCAAGCGAGTATTTCCAGAATTTCATCCGTAATGCCCCCTGTGGGACCATCGTCGAAAGTCAGATAAATGGTGCGTTCAGACCGGTCAAAATTCCAGATGAGATCTGAAGCCAGAGGCTTCAGTACATCTGGTATTTTAACGAGAAACACAGCCTTAGAATTTAACTGCCTGCGTGGTTCTGTACGACTCCAGTTCCTGTATTTTCATGTCAAAGGAATCATCTATTGACTCAAAACGCGCATTCATTTGTTCGATCATTGCCTGGTCCTGCGGATACATTCTGGTCACGTAGGCATGAATTCGCTGCAATACGGCGTAATTCATCTGCATATCTTCTCTCATTTGACTTGCCCATTCTGCATCGAGTGACATGATGTACGCGAAATTTTCTTCATGTCGTGTAAACAGGATTTCAGAGATTTCATTGGCTTTTTCAAAATCGCCGATTTTGTAATAATTCTCGGCAATGGGCATCATAAAGTAATCATATGGCACATTGTGATCCGGCATCACTTCCACACTTTTGTCGAGTACATTGCGGGCTTTTTCGATTTTGTCCTCCACAATAAGTTGGTCTGCCAGTGTGGCAAATTGTCTCCGGAAAGTCGAAGTCATCCGCAGATTGTTTTCATCCATATAAATCTGCCTTTCACTGTCAACTCCTCCCCAAACAAATTTATTCATCACATTGTCATACATGACATCGGTATTCACACCGCCATAAGCGTTGGGGTTCGGGTTTTTTGGATTTTTCACGGGCGTAAGTCGATAGCCGAGGCCTTCCAGTTTGAAGTATTCCTCAAGACTCAAATAACTATCCGGGCCGGTGGTCACCGCAAAATAAATGGGGCGTTCCCAATCGTTCGTCGCCAGCAAATCCAGCACCATCAGGTGGTTTTTTTGAAGGTAACTTCTGTCAATACGCCATTCCACCTGATCGACAAGATTTGCCGTATCTGCCGGATTTACGGTGCCATTGCTAAGTACCAATTCGCGATCTACGGGTATGAAGAAGTTTTTGCTTGGCAGGATAGACACCATGTTGCCCCTGTTATCGCGCAGATTTTTGTCATTGGCTATAAATTCTATGGCCTGGTCTACATTGACATGAACGCGGCCTGCATTTCTGGACTCATCCAGAAATACCACATCGCGTGTACCTTGTCTGTATTTGTCTTCTTCCAGCGAAAAAGGCACAGGTTCCGAAGTATAAGCTTTTCGCTTCATCTGTGTAATGTACCAGTCGGTATTGAGCAAGCTCAGATTCACTACGCGTACATCCGTGCGCACGCCTTCCACTTCCTGTGCATACCAGAGTGGGAAGGTATCGTTGTCACCATTTGTGAAGAGGATGGAATTTGGCTGCGTACTTTCGAGGTAGTTTTTGGCAAAATCCCGGGCGGTGTAGCGATGCGATCTGTCGTGGTCGTCCCAGCCTTCAGCCGCCATAATCAATGGAACAGGAAGCGTGATAAGACCAGCAATAATTGCAATGACTGTACTGTTTTTCAAGGCTCTTCCGAGAAGATACATGAGCGCCATCAAACCGACGAACAGCGCACCCATATACAACAAAGAAAATGAGAAGAAATGGCCACCCGGACTGATGCTTTCAACCAGATAAATTAACAGACCTCCCCCAATAACATATCCTGCAATTTTCTTGAGTTGAACTTTTGAGATGTTGAACGCGGAATCGAAAAGTCCATATACTCCAAGGCCAATCCAAATGGCAAAGGCATAAAAGGAGCCCGAATAAGCATAATCCCGTTCCCTTGGCTGATAGGGATATTGGTTGAGGTAAACTACGATGGCCAAGCCTGTGAGGAGAAACAGCAGCAGGGTTACGAACCAGTCATCGGGTCGTTTATACAGCTGATAAAGCAACCCGAAAAGGCCCAGAGCAAGGGGTAAGAGAAAGAATTTATTGTATGCGAAATTATTGGTCATGCTGGAGGGAAGATTGTCCTGAGGGCCCAGTCGTTCCTGATCGATAAAATCAACACCGCTCAGCCAGTTGCCTTCCAGAATACCTCCATGGCCTTGTATGTCATTTTGCTTTCCAGCAAAATTCCACATAAAATACCGCCAGTACATCCAGTTGACCTGATAGGTAAAAAAGAAGCGCATGTTTTCCACAAAAGTAGGCTTGTTGATGATGGTTGGATTTCCATCCGGACCAGTGGTTCTGATGGGTTGGCCCACATAGTTTGACCAGGTTTTGTAAGCGCTTATGTGATTGGGCTGCGAACTGTACATCCGCGGAAAAACAGTTTCAAATCGGTTGTCATAGTTCATCACAGTGCCTTTTCTTTCATCTGAGATAATGTATGTCTGCTTGACAGAAAGAGCAGGATCGTTGCTTTCAGCCAGAAATTTTTCTGCTCCAAAGCGCTCAGAAAACCATTTGACTGTGATTCCCGTCGCATTGACCACCAGCCACGATTTCGAGTATAAGGGTTCGCCATCGCTGGTTTGTTGGTTGTGATCTGTAGGTGTATTCCAGTATTGGCCATACAGAAGAGGCCTGTCGCCATATTGTTCCCTATTAATATAAGAGAGAAGCGTAAATACATTTTCAGGATTGTTTTCGTCCAGGGGAGGATTGGCTGATGAGCGAATCACAATGACGGCATAAGTGGAATAACCCAGCAGAATAACAGTGATGGCCAGCAGAGCGGTATTCAATACGCGTTTGCCTCTTTTTTGGGTGTAATAAATGCCATATCCCAATCCGGCAGTAAGTAACAAGGCATATACGATGATTCCAGTATTGAAGGGAAGATTGAAATCATTGACAAATAGAAGTTCGAATTTTCCAGCGAGTTTCACAGTGCCTGGAATAATTCCGGATTGGATAAACCCAAGGATGATCAATGATACGAGCGTAGTAAGGAGAAAACCTTTGGTTGTCGGTTTGTATCTTTTAAAGTAAAAAACGAAACAAATAGCGGGAATAGCAAGAAGGTTGAGCAAATGGACGCCTATGGACAAACCCATCAGATAGGCTATTACAATAATCCAGCGCATTTCACTGTGGCCATCGGAAAGGCTCTCCCATCGAAGAATGGCCCAGAATACTGCTGCTGTGAAAAGGGACGACATCGCATAAACTTCTCCTTCAACAGCCGAAAACCAGAAAGAATCCGAAAATGCATAGGCCAGTGCACCGACCACTCCGCTGGCGATAACAGCGATAATCTTTGCATCCGTCATTTCTGAACCTTTCAGTGCCATCTTTACACCAAAATGGGTGATCGACCAGAACAAAAACAGGATGGTGAAGCTGCTGCAAAGGGCCGACATGACATTGATCGAAACAGGAACCACCGCCACTGGCACAAATGCCGAAAACAAGCGACCGAGCAACATAAACAAGGGTGCTCCGGGTGGGTGACCCACCTGAAGTTTATAAGCGGTGGTGATAAATTCACCGGTATCCCAAAAACTTGTTGTCGGTTCGATGGTTAGTATGTAGACGATGGTTGCAATGAGAAACACCGCCCATCCGGCAATCAGGTTGATTATTCTGAAATTCATGCGCTTTTTATTGTGCCTGCGAAATTAATAAAATAACGGTGCGCAGGCTGAAGGCGTATTTCCGACTTATCAAATCTTTCTGATTTGTGAATTTTTTGAGAATGTTTGAAGACTGGGAAAGAATCTTTACTTTTGCGCTCCAGTTTTGAACAATGTCTCATGGTGTAACTGGCAACACGTCTGGTTTTGGTCCAGAAGAGTCTAGGTTCGAGCCCTAGTGAGACAACCGAGTGCCAAACCGAACCCCCATGTCTCTAGGCGAGCTGGGGGTTCACTTTTTTACGGATAATGCTTTTCAGGAAATCACTTTTTTCAGGTGCCCTCATCCACAATTTACGCAATGCAAAAAAAAGCGGCCTCGATTGGCCGCTCTTTTCACGTAAATCTGATTGTTGCGAAAAATCAGAATTCCTTTTTTGTCAATTTGATTTGCTCAGAGAAGATTAATTGCTCGGTGGAAGAGTATACCGGCTTAATCACCGCCTCTCCGAGTCTCTGAGAAAAAAATAACGTGTCCAATTCGGGGCTCAAAATAGCCCTGTTTTTCATTTCTTTTGCATCTTTTCGGTTTTTTGCTCCTTCAGATGCGAAGCTCTGTCCGGTTATCAAACCGATCATAACGAGTGTGATCATCCATGTTTTCATATGCTTGTGTTTAGTTTGTTGCGATTACACATCAAACATACGTAGGAACATTACTTTAGGATACCATTTTCGGACGAGTGATACAGAGCGTGGATGAACGGTTTTTTTTTGGTCTGGTTGACAGGCGAAAGAAGTTGTCTTCGGGTTGTTCGGTGGCCTCCAGAAATAGAAAGTCTACGACATTCCTCAATCTTGGGAAAGATGTGGATGAAATGATGAAGAAGTAAGGAAAGTATCAAATTTGGAGTGTCAGTCTTCCCAACCGAAAGAATCCAGATCTCTGCGATCTTTTTTGGTGGGACGGCCAG
>JBBSDD010000262.1:0-4963 GCA_038249755.1 Flavobacteriales bacterium
GCAAGCGCCGTACCATAATCCTCAAAACTACGCAGGCGAACACGATGCAGATTTTTATGAAAGTCAAGTATCTCAGCATCATGCCCTTGATCGTTCAAATTTGAAACGAATTTATGCGCGTTTTCTTCTGCACCAAAACAACCAGCAATAATGTGGTATAATTTTCCCCGATCAGATGTTTTATTGATCGGTTTTGGAAGGGTTGCCTTGTCCAAATTTACCCAAACACCATTGCTATCAATTTGTTGGTTTTCAAAAGAAAAGGGAAATATCGCTGTGTTTTCAGGAAAACCAGCATGGTGAGGAATGGGAGCAATCGCGCTGTCTGAATTGATGCGAGGCGTATAGCGCATGGCTATTTCTTTTGCTGTGGCAAATGGATTGAGATCAGCCACGGTTATTTCAGACGGGCTTTTAAAATCCGTCGCCAGCGCCACATACAGACTTAGTCCAATAAATGGTAAAAGTGTTGCGGCAGCTACCCAATAAATTCCACGTGTCGATTGATCGGATTCCAACATCTCCCGGGGTGTATCAGAAATTGGAACAACAACTGTCTGCTCTAGAGATGATTCGGAAACTTCCGGAGAAAGGGAAGGTACGGATGGCTGCGCGACCGCTGGTGGTAAAATAAAATCTTCGAAGCCAAAAGAAGCTTTCAGAAAATTCTGATCATTGGATGGTTCAAACCGGAGATTTTGATGATCATCAAAATAAAGAACGCCGATTTTTTTGAATTTGACTTTTACGCCCTGGTTGAGATCCTGCAAATATTTTTCAACTGATTGCCGGATATAGTCATTTGCCTCATCAAAACTCCAACCTTCCACATTGGCGCAAGCCTGTGCAAGCAAACCGTCATTTTTGCTCAGATTGCGGTTGAACCGCACATCTTTCGCCGGAGGATGCGCGATACCCAATTTCTCATCGATCCTGGCTGGTCTGTAATTGGACACAAATCCTCCAAATTGTGGTATAATAACACAATCGTAATCGTAGAGCAATCTGCTGACATGTAAGTCGAGTGGTGAAGCCATAATTAATTGTGGTCGAAATTACATATTACTGCACTGTTCATCAAAGAAAATACTTCTTTTCAATCACCTTTAGGTCTTCCGGTGTGTCCACCGCGTCCGCCCGCCCTTCAGTTACAGCGGTGTGGATTTCATAGCCATTTTCGAGCCAGCGCAATTGTTCGAGCGATTCAGCAATTTCCAAAGAGCTCTGCGTCAAATGTCCCAATTCCAGCAGTACTTGAGATCTGTATCCGTAAAGGCCCAAATGGATATAATGATTGTACTTTTCTTTCCAGGAATTTGCAGAAGCTGGAGCATTATAAGGTATCGCTTGTCGCGAAAAATATAAGGCTTTCCCTTTTGTGGAAACCACAACTTTTACCCGGTTCACATTGCTGATTTCCTCTTCAGAAACTGCCTGACTGATGAGGGTGGCAATTTGAACTGCTGAATTTTGAAGTAATTCAACCACCTTATTGATTTGATTTGGATCGATGAAAGGTTCGTCCCCCTGGATGTTGACCACCACATCGGCCTTGCTGTTGAGTTTTATAAATGCTTCCCGGCATCGGTCTGTACCTGTTGCATGATCGGTGTCGGTCATTACAACATTCCCCCTGAAATCTGAGACTGTATCCGCAATTCTCTCGTCATCAGTTGCGACAACAATATGGTCGAGCTGAGATTTTTCCGCTTGACGGTACACCCTTTCTATCATTGTAACCCCACCTATGAGCGCCAATGGTTTTCCAGGAAAACGCGTGGAACCATATCTGGCGGGAATAATTCCCAAACATTTCAGCATGTGTAATTTAAATTGTCAAGTTTACTAACTTTCGAGTTCCCTTCTGTGCAATAAACCGATGAAACCAGTAGAGCTATACTTAGATCGATCAGACATTTTTTATCAATTGGCTTTAAGTCAGGTGGATGGGGTCGGTACGCTTAGCGCGAAAAAACTTATTCAGCATTTTGGCTCAGCAAAAGATGCCTTTGCAGGAAAAGTGCGGGATTTGCTGCAGGTCCCTGGGATGAACAGCACCCGGGCCGCATCCATATTTGCTTTTGCAGATTTTGCGAAAGCAGAAAAGCAAATTGCCTTTTGCGAAAAAAATGGTGTGGACATTCTTTCATATCAGGATAAAGCATACCCAAATCGACTGAAACATTGCGAAGATGGTCCATTGGTGCTTTTCAAAAAGGGCAACGCGAACCTTTGTGCAAACCGCATGGTGAGCATTGTGGGAACCCGCAGAATTACAGAACATGGAAAACAAATAACACGTGATTTAGTCGCCGGGCTGGTCCCATACGGAGTCACCGTCGTAAGCGGGCTGGCTTACGGTGTTGATATTGAAGCCCACAAAGCGGCGCTCGATGTTGGCTTGCCAACTGTGGCGGTGCTGGCGCATGGACTCAATCGCATATATCCCACAGCACATACCAAATACGCCGCTGCCATGGTGGAAAATGGAGCCTTGCTTACTGAATTTACAACCGAATCGAAACCAGACCGCGAAAATTTCCCTATGCGCAACAGGATCGTGGCAGGAATGAGTGATGCTACAATTGTAATAGAGTCTGGGGCTACAGGTGGCTCGATGATTACCGCCGACCTGGCCAATGGATATAGCAGAGATGTATTTGCCATACCTGGCCGGATTGGAGATGAGCATTCCATTGGTTGTAACCGCCTGATCAAATCTCACCGGGCCTCACTGCTCGAATCTGTGAAAGATCTGGAATATATCATGGGTTGGCAAAGGGAAGAAAAATCCAGGTCCGTCCAAAAGAAGATATTCGTGGATTTAAATCCAAATGAAGAATCACTTATATCCATTTTACGCGAAAAGGGTAAAATTCAGATCGATGAACTCTGTCTCCTGGCTGGAATCACAATGAGTAGCGTCATGGTTCATCTGCTCAATCTGGAGCTCAATGGACTCGTTCGGTCATTCCCAGGAAAAATGTATGAAGTTTGTTAAAACTTAGTGTGTATTTCACACCTTGATGGACGAATTTTTTACATCTTATTATTCTGAAAATCAGAAAGTAAATGTCCTTTCTAAACCGGCGCCAACTGCAGTTGCGCATCATTAATTTTCTATACATTTGCGCCCAACTATTAACAAAAAAATTTTATGGAAGGAACTTCCCATCATGCCAACATCGAGGCCTTCATGGCACGTGTTAAAGCCAGCAACCCCAATGAGCCCGAATTCCTGCAGGCAGTTGAGGAAGTTGCTGAAGCCATTATTCCTTTTTTGGAGAAAAATCCCAAGTACAAAGAAGCCAAAATTCTGGAGCGGATTGTTGAGCCTGAAAGAACCATTATATTCCGGGTTCCATGGATGGATGATGCTGGTAAAGTTCAGGTAAACAGGGGTTACCGTGTGGAATTTAATTCTGCGATCGGTCCTTACAAAGGTGGCTTGCGATTCCATCCATCTGTAAACTTGAGCATCCTCAAATTTTTGGGATTTGAGCAAATATTTAAAAACAGCCTCACCACATTGCCTATGGGCGGCGGTAAAGGTGGTTCTAACTTCGATCCCAAGGGGAAATCTGACAATGAGGTTATGAAATTTTGTCAAAGCTTTATGTCTGAATTGTCGCGCCACATCGGTCCTGATACCGACGTACCTGCGGGTGATATTGGCGTCGGTGGTCGTGAAATCGGTTACATGTTTGGGCAGTATAAACGCCTTCGAAATGAATTTACGGGTGTTCTTACCGGCAAAGGCCGCGGTTGGGGTGGATCACTTATCCGTCCGGAGGCTACCGGTTATGGATGTGTATACTTTACCCAGGAGATGCTGAAAACACTTAATCAGAAAGTAGAAGGTAAGGTCGTCGCGATTTCCGGATCTGGAAATGTGGCGCAATATGCCTGTGAGAAAGTAATGCAACTCGGTGGTAAGGTTGTATCTGCTTCGGATTCTTCTGGATACGTGTATGCAAAAAACGGTTTTACCAAAGAGTCATTTGACTTTTTGCAAGATTTGAAAAATGTAAAACGCGGACGCATCGAGGAGCTGGCAGCCAAATTCAATGACATCGAATTTTTTGAAGATAAAAATGCATGGAACGTTCCTACGCACATTGATATAGCACTGCCTTGTGCTACGCAAAACGAATTAGATGATAAGGATGCACAAAAATTGATCGACAATGGCGTGACACTTGTTGCCGAAGGGGCCAATATGCCAACGACGCCTGAAGCCATCGCTTTGTTTGAGAAGAACGGAGTTTCTTTCGCCCCGGGCAAAGCGAGCAATGCCGGTGGTGTTGCCACCTCAGGATTGGAGATGAGCCAAAACTCAATCAGGATGTCTTGGAGCAGAGAAGAAGTGGATGGAAAACTCCGTGTCATTATGAAAGACATTCACGAAGCCTGTGTAAAATATGGAAAGGGGAGTGATGGAAAAGTGAATTACGTGAAAGGAGCAAATATTGCCGGATTTGTAAAGGTGGCTGATGCCATGCTTGATCAGGGAATCGTATAGGTCTGTTCTAATTGATATGACAAAAAACCCGGCTTTGGCCGGGTTTTTTGTTTTTTTAATTAGCTGATTTTTTTAGGAGGATCGAATTCGATCTATTGCAAAAAGCTGATTGCGAATTTGATGCATTTCCGATCACAAGCTCCGGAATAGCGATAAGGCATTGCTTAAGCGTGCTGACTCATCTTGCTTTAGCCAATTATTATCACATGGAATAGTTTTCTATCTGTCCATTCACCTGCGCTGAATGGCGGGATATTCCGGGCAATAAATTTCCCGGAAAACCATAACTGATAAAAGTTTTCAAGTTTCTGAACGCATTTAAAATTTCCAAAAAAAATGCGTTCCCGTTAAGGAACGCATTTTTATAAAAGAAACTATTCACCTTTTTAAAAAGGACTTCTTAATGAATGTTCAATTTGGTGGTTACAACCTGACCGTCGA
>JBBSDD010000263.1:0-4925 GCA_038249755.1 Flavobacteriales bacterium
AATTGGGTTGCGCCAGCTTTACTGAATTCTTCTTTGAATTTTTCCATTCCGCCCAAATCTGAATCAATGGCTTCGGACAATTTTCCGGAAGGGTTGCCTCCGCCATTGGGGCTCATCACTTTCCAAAATAAGCTGTGATTGTAAAATCCGCCGCCATTGTTGCGCACTGCAGCACCCAACTGATCGACCATGCCCATAATTTCTTCAATGGATTTGTTTGCATTGGGTGTGCCATCGATGGCCTCATTGAGCTTGCTGGTGTAGGCAGCGTGGTGTTTCGAGTGGTGTACTTCCATGGTTTTTGCGTCAATATGTGGCTCAAGCGCATCATATGAATAGGGAAGTTCTGGTAGTTTAAATGACATAACGTTATAAATTTTATGGTTTAATAATCCCAAAGTTAGGCTTCCTTTTTGGGCCAACAACAAAATAATGATAGAGTTATGTTATGAATTGATAAATATTGAATCTAGGCGCCCAAGTTTAAAATCCATTTGAACGCGCTTCCGGCATCTGTAAAGTACTGTACCGGGCAATTCGGACGATGGAACTTCAAGTAGAAATTGGCCACAATTTTTTGAGCCAAACCTTTTAAAATGAGCGCCTGTGATTTCCTGAGTTTTGAATGATCCGGATTTTTTGCAAAAAATTCCCGCGCTTCTGTGCTGAAACTAATTTCAGATTCGCGAAAATCTATAATTAGATGCGCTGGTTTCCCGCCATTCAGGGTCGACACAGCGTCGGAATGAGCCATGGCATCTTCGACTGTAAATTCGTCTTTGCGAATTTTGTAACGAATCCAAATGATGTTATGCTCCATTTTCCTAAAATGGGCTGTGGGCAGTTCGAACGAATCAATCTCTGCTAAATTGGCGATGGAATTATTGTCCAAATGGTTGATTTTGAATGAAGGTAGGTATTTTTCCGATGTGGTATATAAGATCATTTATTGCAATACCGGAATATGACCTTAATTTTGCATGAAATACCCTGCATGTACAAAGCGATAATTCGCCCATTGTTGTTTCGGCTTTCGCCTGAAAAGGCACACGGTTTCACATTCACACTCGTGCAAATTCTGTTTCAGATACCCTTCGTAAAAACAATTTTTTATGGGTTGTACAATATCAACAGCAAACACCTCGAAAGAGAAGTTTTTGGATTGAAATTCAAAAATCCCGTCGGTCTTGCTGCTGGTTTCGACAAGGACGCAAAACTTTGCAACCAATTGGCCTATATGGGATTTGGATTCATCGAAGTAGGCACCGTAACCCCGCAGCCACAGGAAGGCAATCCCCATCCACGCCTGTTTCGTTTGCCAGCCGATAATGCCCTGATCAACCGCTTGGGCTTCAACAACCAGGGCACCAAAAAAATGGTGCAACGACTGCGCAGAAGATACGCCGCAGTGATCATCGGAGGCAATATTGGCAAGAATAAGATCACACCCAATGAGGATGCGATTGGCGATTATCTCCACTGTTTCGAAGCCCTCTACGATGTGGTGGATTACTTTGCGGTCAATGTATCTTCGCCCAACACACCCGGCCTGCGCGCCTTGCAGGAAAAAGAACCACTCACCCGATTGTTGACAGCCATAAAGGATGCAAACAAGCAAAAGCCCAAACAGAAACCCATTTTGCTCAAAATTGCACCAGACCTTACCAACGAGCAATTGGACGACATTGTAGATATTGTGAAATCCACCGGAATCGATGGCATCATAGCGACCAATACCACCATCAACCGCGATCATCTTTTGACTTCGCAAAACGAACTGGAAGGTATGGGTGCCGGAGGACTCAGCGGGAAACCCCTGACAAAAAGATCGACCGAAGTAATCCGTTATTTGCATCAGCGATCAGGTGGTTCGTTCCCGATTATTGGCGTGGGCGGAATTCACAGCGCGGAGGATGCCATGGAAAAAATCGAAGCAGGGGCGAGCCTCGTTCAGATTTACACGGGATTTATTTACGAAGGCCCGAAACTCATCAAAGAGATCAACAAAAAAATCATCGAACATGTTACAGCTGGTTGAATGTCCGAGAGATGCCATGCAGGGCATGGAAGAATTCATACCCACAGAAGTAAAAATAGAATACCTCAATGCTTTATTGCGTGTGGGATTCCACACCATTGATTTCGGTTCTTTTGTTTCGCCAAAAGCCATTCCGCAGCTCGCCGACACCGCCAAAGTATTGGCCGGACTCAATCTTTCGGGAGTGCGTTCAAAACTCCTCGCCATCGTCGCAAATGCCCGTGGAGCCGCAGAAGCCGCTGCCCATGCCGAAATCGACATTTTGGGATATCCCTTTTCCATTTCTGAGCAATTTCAGTTGCGAAACACCAACGCCACCCTCGAGGAATCACTCATTCGTGTGGGAGACATCAAAGACATCGCCGACAGTGCCGGCAAAGAGCTCGTGCTCTATCTGTCCATGGCTTTTGGAAATCCGTACGGGGAGCTTTGGCACCCCGACATTGCCATCCACTGGGCCAGAAAGCTCAGCGACCGGTTTGGCGTTCGCACAATTGCCCTTTCCGATACCATTGGCTCTTCAGATCGCGAATCGATCACTGGCTTGTTTTCCGCCCTGATGCCGGAATTACCTAAAGTGAATTTCGGGGCCCATCTGCACACAACGCCCGAGGCCTGGAGAGATAAAATTGATGCTGCGTACCGCGCCGGTTGCCGTAGATTTGACGGAGCACTGAAGGGATATGGAGGTTGTCCCATGGCTGGAAATGACCTCACAGGAAATATGCCTACTGAAATGATGATCAGTTATTTTAGAGAAACAACCGAAACCCTTTCTTTAAATCAGGAAGCCTTGGAGAAAGCCATGAAAATCGCCAATCAGATTTTTCCTTAAATCCCAATATTGATTATCCCCGGTACAATTCGAGCAAGGTAATTTCGGGGGCCATGCCCACCCTTCCGGGAAAGCCAATGTACCCAAATCCGCGGTTGACATGCAGGAATTGTTTGCCGACAGAATAAAGACCCGCCCAACGTGGATAGCGGTATTTTACAGGACTCCATTTCACCAAACCGGGTATTTCGACGCCAAACTGCATTCCATGGGTATGACCCGCGAGCGCAAGGTCAATACGGGTTTTGTTGATTACTTCGGCATCCCAGTGTGAGGGATCGTGTGAGAGCAAGATCTGAAATTTTGCGGGATCAGAATGGCGGGTTGCTTTCTGCAAATCACCGTATTGGCTAAAACCGCCGAGCCCCCAGTTTTCGATTCCGATGATTTCAAATATTTCGCCAGCATCGGTGGTAAAATCCACCTTTTCATTCTGCAATAATTTGAAGCCCAGGGCGCGGTGATATTGCCGCAGTTTTTCGAGATTTTCTTCACGGGCTTCCTTGCTGGGCCACGACACATAGTCGCCATAATCATGGTTTCCGAAAATGGAATACACCCCATATTTTGCCGTAAGGGCGCTGAGGGTAGGCTCCCAGCCCGCCAATTCATCCGCAAAATTGTTTACCAAATCACCGGTGAAAAGGATTAAATCCGGTTTTAGTGCATTGATTTTTTCAATTCCCGTTTTCACGGCCTCATGGTTGTTAAAAAAACTTCCGATGTGGATATCGCTGATGTGGACAATGCGCATCCCTTCAGCTGAAGCGGGCAGGTTGTCGAAAGTCAATTTGTGCGAAAGCACCCTGAAATCGTACCGCCCACGGGTCATGCCGTATAAGATGCCGACAAAGGGGATGGCGGCCAGCAACCAACCAATACGCGTGATAAATGACCACCGCGAGATGCCGTTGGCCGTATCCCGCACTTCCGGACTTCGGGTAAACAAGGAAACGAGGTAACGTCCGAGGTGCGTCAGATCTTCAAAAATGTGAAAAACAGAAACCACCAGTTTGGGAACGAAAAACAGAAGGAAAATCCCAAACCCCATGAAAAAGAAGAAATAATCCATCTTTTGGCTGGCACCACGAAAAGTCAATACGGCGTAAACCACCATCACATAACTTGCCAGGGAAACAAGCCAAAAAACCGCGTGAACGATTTTTTTGGTCGTTGGATTGGTCCAATCGTGCGTGGCCAATTTCAACGCTTTAAAAGTATAAAGATCAATAGAGAGCAAGATCACAATGAAAATAAGAATGGGCAGCAGGTTCTTCATGTAAAGGTTTCGAAGTCAATCAAACCGCGAAAATACATCTTTGTTTTTGTCGGAAGCGGGAATAGTGGCCGGAGAACGATGAAGACTTGAAAGTATGCGCTGAAAGGCCTGCTGACTTTGATTATTTGGCTATTGCTAAAAGTTGCAAACCGCTAAAAAGTTCATCTTTTCAATAGGCCGTGTAATGGTCTTTTTTCCAATCGGCGCGTTCAGATAGTTTGAAAGAAACCACGGGTGTATTGATCCCGATTTTTCTTTTTTCCAATAAGAAGTAGATGCTTTTTTCGGCTTGCTCAAGTTGTTCATCATTTGCCTGCGACCGCGCTGACATTTGAACTTCATCCGCATAAGCGGGCGCATGGACAGCGGAATCAAAAGAAGAAAACCCAGCATCAGCGCTGGCATCGTCAGATTCTGCCATTTCGGCAACTTCCAATTCCATGATTTCGTTTTCCGGGGGCATCGCAGCTTTTGCTTCAGCATATTGCATTGTGTTTTTCGGTTTTTCAGGAAAGGCAGTCTGCTGGGGATCTGCGGAAATTTCCCTGTCTACTTGGTTTGACGAAATTTGTGTTTGCACGGAATCATCTTGTTTCGGAGGTGATTTTTGTTCATTCTCTTTCGGTTTGGCATTTTCAGTAAGCAGCTCCTTTTTAACATCTGATGTTTCGGGTCCATTCACCAGCCATAAAACCCCCAAAAGTGCAGCAGCCAAGCCAATTCTGAAGAGGGGTTGATTGTACCAGTTTCGATCCGACTTCCATAACAAGACC
>JBBSDD010000264.1:0-4900 GCA_038249755.1 Flavobacteriales bacterium
ATCCGATAGAAAATATGCTTATGATTAAATCTCTACCGCTATCTGTTATTCTGGTTTTGACTGCGGTACTCGCAGCGGCCCAACAGGATTACCACTTCTCTCAGTTTTTTGCAGCGCCTGTTACGTATAATCCGGCCAACGCCGGAGCGTTTGAAGGAGATTTCCGGGCCGCTGCCAATTACAGAAATCAGTTTGGGTCGATTTCCGAGCCATACAAAACCATTGGTTTTGCTGCCGATATGCCCATCAAGCTAACGAAAGAAGCTTATGATAGAAATTTTCTCGGGGTCGGCCTTGCTGTCGTAAATGACAACGCCGGAACACTTGGATTCAATTCGCTTCACGTTGCCGGATCTTTTTCGTACGCCATAGATCTTGGAGGTTCTCAAGCCAATCCACACTATATTTCCCTGGGATTGCAGGCTGGTTTTATGCAGCGTTCTATGAATTTTTCTGAAGCCAATTGGGCTTCCCAATGGACGGGTACTGCATTCAACCCGGGTGTGGCCTCAGGTGAAAGTTTTGTCGGCAATATGTCGGAAGGGTTTATCAACCTGGGAGCAGGCGTTTCATGGTTTAGATCATTTGGTGACAACACGCGCATGCTGGCAGGAGCTTCATTTCTCAATGCCAATGCACCGCAGGTTCAACTCTTAGGAACTGAGGACAATCTTTTGCGAAAATATATTGGACATGTCAGTGTGGCACATTCGCAGCCCGGCTCAAATGTGCGGTATTTGCCCAATCTCTTCGTGATGCTGCAGGGTCCTAACCGCATCATCGATATTGGTTCAGAGATTGAATTTTCATTTTGGGACCGCACGGAGTTTACGGATTTCAGAAATAACCTGTCCACCAATGTCGGAGCATACTACCGATTTCAGGACGCAATATATTTTATTGGCCGGGTAAATTATTACGACTTTTCGCTTGGGATAAGTTACGACTTTACAACATCTCAACTGAGCAATGGCAACAACGGGCAAGGAGGAGTGGAACTTGTACTCGGATACCGCACCCGGTTTGCCGGACCAGGCACCAACCGCCAAAGGCTGATTAACAGCAAAGGACTCTAAGCCTTTAAATCCGTTTGAGCTGCTCCGAAATCATTTTAACCTGATCGGCGAGCAGTTTTCTTTTGTCCAGTTTTTTGACTTCGTTCAGCAAGGTAGTCGCTTCTCGTTTTTTGCGCCGCATGATCGCAATACCTGCCAAATTGAGCTTGGCCATGGCTCGGTCAGTATCCATACGCAGACCAAGACTTAGCGATTTTCTGAAAAATTTCTCCGCCTTCATGGCACTCTGGGTCTGGGCCATGATTAAAGCGCTGAGATAGTAATAATAGGCCTCCTGAGATTTGATCAAATGATGCGGCTGTTTAATTTTAGCCAGGGTGGCTTCTGCTTTGTCAAACTTCCCCTTTCGCAAATGATAGAAAGCCAATAAAATCAGCTCGTGGCGAAACAATGTCAATACGATCAGACCAGTGATGAAAAAGAAAAGAATACCATTTCCAATATTCCCGAGGTAGAACTGATAAACCATCCAGCCAAATGACAAGGCGATGAGAATGTACTTGATAATTTTATTGATCATTGATCCGATTTTGGGACGCAAAGGTAATCACAGTGTTTGAAAAAGAGCATCTTTCCTTTCTAGACAGTTTGAGAGAGGAAAATCCGGGACATATCTACGGTATGTCTTACAGAACGTCGAATTTGGATTTGTATACGGGATTCTCTGTTATCAAATCCGAATAGAATTCAGCATATTCAGAAATGGTTCGGTCGATATGCAGTTTGGATGTAAGACGCTCGCGGGCTGCCTCTCCTATTTCTGTGCACCAGGTTTTCTTTTCAAAGAGCAATAGCATGGCATCTGCAAGGGCTTGCGGATTTTTCGGTGGCACGAGCAGACCACTTTTTGCGTGTTCAAGCAAGTAGCGGTTTCCCGGAATGTTTGTAATCAGCGGTGTGGTGCCCACCCCCATGGCTTCGATGACCGACTTGGTTAAGGATTCTGCCGATATAGAAGTGAGAATAGCCACATCGCACGCCCGATCTATTTCCAGTGGATTTGGTTGAAAACCTGTAAAGATGATGCGGTCGCCATAAGAAGATTGATCTGCCAGTTTTCGAAATTCTGGCGTTTCAAGCCCGCGACCAACAAGAAGCACATAAATATCCATCCCAGGGGGCAATAAATTTATCGCCTTCATCAGGTAAATAACCCCTTTCACACGCCGCGCATTGGCGATAGTTACAAAAACAAAACTCCCTGATTTTACACCAAAGGTCCTCAGATCAGCGGGCTCAATACCTTCGTACCACGCCGGTCGGTGCCCTTTGTTGATCGTTATAAATTTATTCTTGTCAATGAATTTGGCCTGGGTTTTAAATTCTTCTTCCACAGAAAGTGAGTTGCAAATCACCTTGTCGACCCGCGGATGAAAATATTTTAGATACAGGGTGGGGTCGTACCAATGAATGTTGGCTTGAGTACCCCGGTAAAAAACCACTTTGACGGGCAATCTCTTCGCAGCCCGAAGTCCATTGAAATATGCTTTGCTGTTGTACATCTGCAGGATGTTATGGCCACCATCGACCAATCTCTCCCGAATCATGGCCACTGCTTTCCGATCAAATTTTCTGGAAGGATGAAAGTCAATCACTTTGATGCCTGCTTCCCGAAAAGCAGAAACGTATTCAGCATCACCGTATGTCATGATCTCAACGTCGAATCCAAGTCTGGCAAGTCCAATGAAAATTTCGGCCTCAGGCCTCACCCCTATGGTACTCCGGTAATTACTGATAACCAATATCTTTGGAAGAATATTCACCGATGTCATTTATGAATGTGTTTCAAAGTTAGCGCTTCTATTAAAAAAAGCGCCAGTTTCTCAGGCCCCAGCGGCGCGCAATGATAAATAAAAAAGCCCCGCGAGGGGCTTAAAAGCAATCAATTACATATTGGAGGTAATTATTTTCTTTTTACATTGATTGCATTCATCCCTTTCTTACCATCCTGAAGATCAAAGCTAACAAGGTCATCCTGTGCAATTTTGTCAATCAATCCTGTGATGTGCACAAAATATTCTTTGTTGGTGCCATCCTCTTTAATGAATCCATAACCTTTGGATTCATTGAAAAATTTAACTAGTCCGGTGCTCATAAAAATTTTAATTTAACTGAGTTTCAAAGATAAAGGAAATTTATTCTGACAGTCCACTGTAAGTATTTTTTTCTGAATTAGATTTCATTCCCATTTCAAGAGAATACTTCTTTCGAAAAACCACCATTTCCATCAGGAAGAATGAACATCAAAGGCAGGGAAATATTAATTGCAGATATCTCATTTTTCGTATTATCTTTGCACCATCTGCACAAAGGGTCTTGGCGGCTCAGAGGTGCACATATTTATTACACCTTTTAGTTGATCATTAATCTTCCCTTTTTCCTTTCAAGTTCCATTGTGTTCTGCCAGGAGCAATTTAAAAATAAACCATGATTTCATTTGAAGAATCGGGCCTGCGCCCGGAGATTTTGCGTGCTATAGCCGATATGGGCTTCACGGCACCTACGCCTGTTCAGGCAGAAACCTTACCCATGTTGCACGACGAACCCTCCGATCTGATTGCGTTGGCGCAAACAGGAACTGGTAAAACAGCCGGATTTGGTTTGCCACTTTTGCATCACATCGACACCAGTGACAAGCGCACCCAGGCATTGATTCTTTGTCCTACAAGAGAGTTGTGTCTTCAGATTACGGGTGATTTTGAAGCTTTCGCCAAATATATCCCCAACCTTTACATTACTGCTGTATATGGTGGAGCGCCCATTGGTGTGCAAAGCCGTCAGCTCAACAAAGGTTCACAAATCGTGATCGGAACGCCTGGAAGGGTCGTGGATATGATCAGTCGCGGGGTATTGAAATTGGAAAATATTCAATGGTTTGTGCTGGATGAAGCCGATGAAATGTTGAACATGGGTTTTAAAGATGATTTGGAAACCATTTTCAAACAAACCCCGTCCGAAAAACGCACCTGGCTTTTTTCAGCCACCATGCCAGTGCGGGTCGAGTCCATCACCAAAAAATATATGAATGAGCCGAGGCGTGTCAGCATTGGCAAACGAAATGAAGGCGCGGCAAACATCAGCCACGACTATTACATGGTCAATGCCAAAGACCGGTTTGAGGCTTTGAGCAGAATCATCGATATGCATCCCAATTTTTATGGGGTGATCTTTTGCCGCACGCGGATTGAAACCACCGATATAGCCCAGAAACTCGCCCGAAAAGGATATCCGGCTCAGGCACTCAATGGTGATATGTCGCAGCAGCAGCGCGACCAGGTAATGGGCGATTTCCGGAAAGGAAATCTGCGGCTGCTTGTGGCCACAGATGTGGCAGCGCGCGGACTCGATGTGGAAGACCTCACCCACGTGGTAAATTACAACCTGCCGGACGACCTTGAAGTATACGTGCACAGGAGCGGTCGAACCGGTCGAGCCGGAAAAAGCGGGTCGTGTATTTCCATCCTTCACGGCCGCGAAAAGAGCCGCGTCAGGGAATTGGAAAAAGTGACCGGAAAACAATTCAACCTTCTGAAAGCCCCAACAGGCAATGAAATTGGTCGGCTCCATGTTGTAAAACAAACGGAGGAATTGCTTTCCATTGAAGCCAAGTTGGCATCGATGGGGCCGCTGCCTGCAGAAGTGCATGTACTTTTTGAAGATCTTTCGCGGGAGCAGATTATAGATCAGTGGGTGAAATGGTCTTACCGTCAAAATGTCAAAGAAGACGCAAATAATTCTGATATCAATATCGACCCAGGTCGTGTGAGCAACCGGGAATGGGAAGACCGCAGACCAGGACGGGGCGGTGATCGTGGATCAGTGCG
>JBBSDD010000265.1:0-4897 GCA_038249755.1 Flavobacteriales bacterium
CTAAAATCCAGCCTGTCTGCTCCGCAGGAATAGCCCCTTTAAAAGAGGGTGGTGAGGCAAGAATCATGAGGCCCATGGCCACGTATATCAACATGGAGAAGATCCTGAACCTCCCTGTGAAAAATATTTTCAAAACCGAACCCACGATAGCCAGACTCCATACAATCCCCAGCATGACAAATCGCTCCTCCGATGAAGCATACGCCAAAATAAAAGGGGTATATGTACCGGCAATCATGAAGTATATGGCGATGTGGTCCCAGATTTCAAGTCTGTTTTTATATTTTGGCTGCCGAAAATGATGGTACAGTGATGAAAAGGTGAAGACCATGATAAAACCCAAACCGTAGACCGAAGCGCCAAACAAATCCCAATCTGTACTGTATGGCGCGAGAAAAACCACGCCAATCAGTAAAGGTACGGCTACAACCCCTATCCCAAGGCCGATGAAGTGTATCAGCGCATTTATGCGCTCCTGCTCCCGGGTAAATTCCATGGATCAAAGGTCTGAAATATAAGTCGGCAGACCAATTTACTTCCGTGTTGATTTTGTTAAACCTTCCACTGAAAGTATTGCTGAATCTCCAATAGACCTAGACTTTTTCGGTCAATTCAAGCGCATTTCGCATCAGAATGGTTTGGTTCACAAAATCTATCAGAATGCGATCAATTATATCCTGGGAATTGTCGGGATACTGAACCTGAATAGTCGAATCAGCGAGAAGCCAGCGTTCAATCTCCCTGTGCCATTTGGATTTCATTGATTTGATGACTGGTACTCCGAGATTTTTTAGCGCCACCGCATTGCATTGCTGCTCAAACTGGTTTTTCATCGGGACCACCAGGAGTTTTTTTCCGAGAAAAAGCACTTCCGAGGTAGTGGCAAAACCCGCCGCGCATATCACACCAGTGGCTGATGCGAGGGATTCGAGGAAGAAATCATCATCAATGGGATGCAGGGTAATATTGCCCTGCGTATAACTATCCACACTGTGTTTTGAAAAAACCCTCCAGTTGGTTTGTTCGAATTTCGACAGCACGCGAATAATTTTCGAATCCTTAAACGACGGAAGATAAACCACGTAGTGATTCTCCTTCGATAACTCCAGATTCCTGATCGATTTCCGGATTACCGGCGTGGAAATAAACGGATCAATGGATTGATAATAAAATCCGTAGGCCACATCAGTCGGCGCATAGTATTTCAGTACCGCACGTGCAAATCGATCAAACTTTGATTTTATCGGTTTTTCAATTCGCCGGTCGGAAAGCACGCACTGATTACTCAAACCGACACAGGGCACATGTTGTTTGCGGGCGGCCCACGCCGACACGGGTTCAAAATCGTTGATCACCAGATCATATTCGGATAAATCCAGCGATTGAATTTCGCGCAAAAACCGCGTCGTATTTCCTTTCCACCAGGTATTGAAATAATCGACCCCTCCTTTTTTGCCAAACTTAAAACCGAGCCCTTTCAAACGGAATTTTACAGGCCGGTCCAGACCGAGTTCAGCGTGCATACCCGAAATCAATATATCAACCGAAGCCCTCTTTTCGAGCGCCGGAAGAATCTCCCGTGCCCGGGAAATATGGCCATTGCCAGTGCCTTGAATCGCGTACAGGATTTTCATGAGCCGATCATTTTAAATTCGGCCACCAGATTGTTGAAGATCATTTGTGTGGTGAAATGCATTTCCATTTCTGTCTCAATTTCGTCGGCCACACCTGCCACATCTTCGTGGTGATAAATAGACCATTTGCCATGATGGTATTCCAAAGCGGTGAGATTTTCAACCCAATCTCCAGAATTGAGATACGTTACCGAACCCTTTTCACCGTGCATTTCTTTGATGACCGGTTGATGAATATGCCCGCAGATCACATAGCGAAAACCACTATCGCTGGCCAAATCTGCCACGAGTTGTTCGAAATTATTCACAAAACTCACCGCGCTTTTTACGCTGTTTTTGATCTTTTTGGAGAGCGAGATTTTGCCCCTCCCCATTTTCATGGAAATGGCATTGACCAATCTGTTGATCAATATCAAAATGTCATATCCCACACCGCCCATTTTCGCGAGCCACTTCGAATGCTGCATGGTAACATCGAAAACATCTCCGTGAAAAATCCACGCATTTCCATCCTTCAGCGGCAAAGTCATCTTGTTTACAATGGACAGCGTGCCGAGTTCAAAACCGGCAAATCGCCTCAGCATTTCATCGTGATTTCCGGTTACGTATGTCACCTTCACGCCTTTGCCGATCAGGGTCATAAGGTGTTTGATGACCTTCATATGGCTTTTGGGCCAATATCGCTTGTTGAATTGCCAGATATCTACAATGTCACCGTTGAGAATAAGATGCCCGGGATCCACACTTTTGAGATACCGCAGCAAGTCGGAAGCATGGCAACCATAGGTACCCAAATGCACATCAGAAATAATGATCAGATCGACCTCACGCCTTTTTTTCATTTTTATATGGTATATATTTGTGATGAAAACGAGCGAGGGAGTCGGTTTTCGCGGCCTCTCGGCAAAAAGTGTTGATGATCAACAAACAAGTGGATGAGCGGTTATACCGACTTATCTTTGCGACATCGAACCTGTGTAAAAAACCGATAGACATTTTGTAATTTGCAAACGCAGCAACCATATCACGTGGTTTTAGCAAAACTAAGGGAGAGAGGTAAACCCGGGGTTACATTGGTATTAAATTAAGGTTAACTGACAGATTTTCAATGAACAACTATATACTCATAAGTTTTCTGGCGCATGGCTAAAGTGGGCATTGCAGGATCTGGGGTGGCAGGCATGGCCGCGGCTATCCGGCTGCGATCACAAGGACATGAAGTTGAAATCTTTGAAGCAAATAGCTTTCCCGGCGGAAAATTGCACCAGTTTCTTCAGGATGGTTACCGGTTTGATGCAGGGCCTTCTCTGTTTACCATGCCTCATTTCCTCGATGAGGTATTTGTGCGTGCCGGTAAAGATCCAAGGCAATATTTCAATTATGAGCGCATAGACCCCGGATGTCATTATTTTTGGGAAGATGGAACATCCTTTTCGGCCCAAGCCGATCTGGAAAAATTCATTGCATCGGCGTCTTCAACTTTTGGCGAAAGCGAAAAAAACCTGCGCGCGTACTTTCAAAAGGCTTTTGCGCTTTATGATCTGACGGAAGATGTTTTTCTCAAAAACAGTCTTCACAAAGCCGCTACCTATCTCAGGTTGTCTACGCTGAAATCTTTTGCCCAATTGTATAACGCGCGGATTTTTGAGAATATGCATGAGGTGAACAGGACGGCATTCGAAAACCCCAAACTCATCCAGATTTTTGATCGCTATGCCACTTACAACGGATCGGATCCATACAGGGCTCCCGGCACCCTCACAGTGATTCCCACGCTGGAATACCGCTGGGGTACCTTTTTGCCGGAAGGCGGAATGAATACGATTAGCAAGGCGTTGCACCAACTTGCCGTTGACATCGGAGTGAAATTTCATTTTGGAGAAAATGTGGAGGCAATCAATGTGGAATCAGGTCGGGTAACGGGATTGCAGACTCCCAAAGGCTTTTACCAGTGTGATTCAGTAGTGAGCAATATGGATGTGGTGGGCACCTTTGCCCATTTGCTGAAAGGCCAAAAGGCGCCCAAACGAATTTTGAATCAGGAAAGATCATCTTCGGCGCTCATATTTTACTGGGGTGTAAAAAAGCAATTTCCGAAACTGGGTCTTCACAACATCTTTTGGAGCAATGATTACCGAAAAGAATTTAAAACGCTTTTTGAAGAGAAGGACATCACGAACGATCCGACGGTGTATGTCAATATCACATCAAAACACGTGGTGAGCGACGCGCCTGATGGATGCGAAAACTGGTTTGTGATGGTAAACGCCCCGCACGTGGCTGGTCAGGACTGGAAAGCACTCGCTGAAAAAACACGGGCGAATATTTTGCGAAAGCTGTCCGAAATGCTTGGTTGCGATATCGATTCTTTGATTGAAACTGAGCGAATTCTCGACCCTCCCGGCATCGCGTCCCAAACTTCCAGCCATCTGGGATCGCTTTACGGCACGAGTTCCAACAGCAGGATGGCGGCTTTTCTTCGGCAGCCGAATTTCCATTCCTCCATTAAAAACTTGTACTTCTGTGGGGGTAGTGTGCATCCGGGTGGAGGGATTCCATTATGTTTGCTCTCGGGAAAAATCGTAAGCGACTTAGCCGGATGAGAAAAATAGAGTCACTGGACCAGTTCAAATCGAAAAAGGCAGGGATCAGCATCCTGATCGTCCTACACATCATTGGTGTGGCGGGTTTTCTTTCGCCATTGTCCGACTGGTTTGTTTTTCTCACACCTGTAAATTTGATTATTACAGCTGGTATGATTTGGATCGACTCCAAGGCAAACAACCGGCTCGGATGGCCGATTGCGTTGGTTATTATTTTGATCGGATATTTGATCGAAGTACTGGGTGTTTACACCGGGCTTATTTTTGGCGACTATGTCTATGGTGATGTCCTGGGCTGGAAAATTCTTCAGGTGCCTCCCTTGATCGGTGTCAATTGGCTGATTGTCATTTGGGGTGGTTTTTCCCTCGCTGTTCACCTTGGCTTTTCAAGACGCTTCAGATGGCTGGCAACAGCTTTGCTGGTCACAGCGCTGGACATGTTGATCGAACCCATTGCTGTGCATTATGATTGGTGGACGTGGACGAATGGGATGCCAGGTTTGCAAAACTATGTAGCGTGGTTTATCACAGCTTCCATCATGGCGGGCATTTTTGAGGCTTATCCGCTTGTGCAAAAACCCAGATTGGGTCTGGTGGCATTTGTCTGTCAAGTACTCTTTTTCGGACTTCTTTATCTGGCGATTTTCTGAATTGCAATCC
>JBBSDD010000266.1:0-4885 GCA_038249755.1 Flavobacteriales bacterium
GAACGTTTTATCAACCCGGAAACAAACTATTCTATTGAAGTATCAAAAGAAGATTATCTGGTAGCCAAAGATCAGATCAGCACAGTTGGTCTGAATGAGTCCACCACTTTTTTGAAAGAATACTTTATCACTTTTACCGCCCCTGACAAAGCCATTGAATTTCCAGAGGTGCGATATGCATACAATAAAGCTGAACTGCAAATCAATGAAGAGGTAAATTCTGCTGATTCACTTGACTTTTTATTCCGCACATTGGTTGATAATCCTACGATTATCATCGAACTTCAGGCACACACCGATTCCAGAGGTAATGATGCTTACAACCTTGACTTGTCTCAGCGCAGGGCGCAAAGTTGTGTGGCCTATCTGGCGTCAAAAGGAATTCCAGGTGAGCGCATGGTGGCCCGTGGATATGGCGAAAAGAAACTGCGCATCACGGATGAACAGATTGCAAAAATGGGTTCTGAAGAAGAAAAAGAAGCTGCCCACCAGAAAAACAGACGTACTGAATTTTCGGTGTTGAGCTTTGACTTCGTGCCCCGGGACGCATCTGATAATTAGCGTACACACAATATTTAAAAAAGCGTCCCGGTAGTGATCGGGATGCTTTTTTTTTTGATTATGACTGAAGATAAACGATATGATGCGCGTGGTGTTAGCGCCGGCAAGGAAGATGTCCATGCCGCTATAGCAAATATTGATAAAGGTCTGTTTCCAAAAGCCTTTTGTAAAATCGTGCCTGATTTTTTGACCGGAAGCGAAGATCACTGTATTGTGATGCATGCAGACGGGGCTGGCACCAAGTCAAGTCTGGCCTATGCATACTGGAAGGAAACGGGTGATTTGTCGGTCTGGAAAGGGATTGCTCAGGATGCCATTGTGATGAATCTGGACGATCTGCTCTGCGTGGGTTGTGTCGATCACATATTGCTCAGTTCCACCATTGGACGAAACAAACATTTGATTCCCGGTGAAGTCATCAAAGCCATCATTCAGGGTACGGAAGAATTGCTCTCACAATTGCGCGAAAGCGGAATAGGTATTCACTCCACAGGCGGCGAAACAGCTGATGTGGGAGATCTCGTGCGAACCATTATCGTAGATAGTACGGTAACTGCCCGCATGAAACGGTCGGAAGTGATTGACAACGGAAATATTCGGGCGGGCAATGTAATTGTCGGACTCGCCTCGCACGGTCGGGCCACCTACGAATCGGCTTACAATGCCGGGATGGGTAGCAACGGGCTCACTTCAGCCCGACACGATATTTTCGCGAAAGCAGTAGGGGAGAAGTACCCTGAAACTTTTGATGCTGCCATACCGGATGACCTCACATACAGCGGGAAATATCTTCTCACCGACAAAGTAGAAGGCCTGCCTGACACATTGGGGAAATCTGTGCTTTCGCCCACGAGGACCTATGCTCCCTTTGTGAAAAAGTTATTGTCGACGCACAGAGACAAAATAGCGGGAATGGTCCATTGCAGTGGTGGTGGACAAACCAAGGTGCTTCATTTTGTGGAAAACGTACATATTATAAAGGACAGCATGATGCCAACGCCGCCGTTATTCAATATCATTCAAAAGGCTTCGGGTACAACATGGCAGGAGATGTACAAGGTTTTCAATATGGGCCACAGACTGGAAATTTATACTGACAAGGAAAATTCCGGCAGTATTATTGAGATGGCCCGAAGTTTCAATATTGAAGCAGCCGTAATTGGCAGGGTTACCGCTTCTGCGGAAAAAAAACTGACCATTTCGGGTCCTCACGGCACTTTTACTTACAATTAAGATTATGAATCAACTGGAAATACTGCTTCGTCTCGGCTCTGTAAAAGACCATTACCTTGAATTGGGTAAACAAATCGTGGATCCATCTGTGATCGCGGATATGAAGCGTTACGTCAAGCTTTCGAAAGAATACAAGGAGGTTGAGCCGATCGTGGAAGCATATGACACATACAAACACGTCACTGACAATATCTCGAATGCCAAAGAAATGTATCGTTCTGAAAAAGACGAGGAATTCAAAGAAATGGCCCGACTGGAGGTGGAAGAACTCGAAGAAGAAAAAGAACGGCTGGAAGAGCACATCAAAATGTTGCTTGTGCCGAAAGACCCAGATGATGGAAAGAATGCGATCATGGAAATCCGCGCTGGAACCGGGGGCGATGAAGCTTCTATTTTCGCGGGCGATCTTTTTCGGATGTATTCCAAATACATTGAGTCGAAAGGGTGGAAAGTTGAAATTGTTGACACCAATTACGGCACGTCAGGAGGGTTTAAGGAAATCATTATCAATGTGGTGGGCAGCAATGTGTACGGTACGTTGAAGTACGAGGGTGGCGTACACCGCGTACAACGCGTGCCCCAAACAGAAACCCAGGGCCGGGTGCACACGTCGGCTGCAACTGTTATTGTTTTGCCCGAAGCAGAGGAATTTGACGTTGAGGTGAAAGATTCTGACATCCGGGTTGACAGCTATTGCGCTTCTGGTCCGGGTGGGCAGTCTGTAAATACCACGTATTCGGCCATCCGACTAACGCATTTGCCGACAGGCATCGTGGCGCAATGTCAGGATCAAAAATCCAAATTGAAAAATCACGAAAAGGCTTTGGCTGTTTTACGGACACGTATTTACGAAATGGAGCTTGAGAAAAAGCTCGAAGCTGATTCCAAAATCCGGAAAACGATGGTGACTTCCGGTGACCGATCAGCCAAAATCCGCACCTACAATTACTCCTAGGGCCGCGTGACAGATCACCGGATCAATCTTACCCTGTATAATCTTTCAGGGGTTATGGATGGCGATATTGGTGAGATCCTTGGGGCTTTACAGGTTGCCGAAAACGCGGAAAAACTTAAAGTGAGCGTCGCTCAGTAAACCCAAATGACCAGAGAAGAACTCATATCGCAAATCCGCAAGAAGCGGAGTTACCTGTGTGTGGGACTTGATCCGGATATGGACAAAATTCCATCCCACTTACACGATTTTGATGATCCCGCTTTTGAGTTTAACAAAGCCATTATTGATGCTACGCGCGATTATTGCGTGGCCTATAAACCGAACATGGCATTTTATGAATGCCTTGGACTGAACGGATGGAAAGCACTTGAGAAAACCATAAAATATATTGGTGTTGATCATTTTATAATTGCTGATGCAAAACGAGGTGATATTGGAAATACTTCTGCAAAATACGCCAGGGCATTTTTTGAAACTTTGAAGTGTGATGCCATCACAGTCGCACCTTATATGGGCAAGGATTCGGTTGAACCTTTTACGCAGTTTCCTGGCAAATGGGTGATACTTTTGGCGCTTACATCAAATCCCGGGGCTCTGGATTTTCAATTCATCGTCACCGGACCAGGAGAAAAACTTTATGAAAAAGTGCTGGAGACATCGGCTGGTTGGGGCACAAAAGAGAACATGATGTACGTGGTGGGAGCCACCCGTCCGGAAATGCTGCTTACCATCCGTCAACACTTTCCTGATCATTTTTTGCTCGTACCCGGTATCGGCGCGCAAGGTGGAAATCTGGAAGAAGTGAGCGCATATGGCTTGAATGCTGACGTCGGCTTGTTGATCAATGCCTCCAGATCTGTTCTATATGCCTCTTCGGGAAATGATTTTGCGCAAGCGGCCGGAAATGAGGCCATGAAACTTGCTGATGAAATGAAAAGGATTCTTCAGAAAAAAAAGTAATTTAGTTCAAAGCTTCTGAGCGATGAACGAAGATTTCCTTCACTACATCTGGAAGTTTCAGCAGTTTATCCATTTTGGGTTACAAACCGCAGGAAACGAACCAATCCAGGTATTAAAGACCGGCAGGCACAACCAAAATGCCGGCCCTGATTTCCTTGATGCGCGCATTCGGATTGGTGATACCATCTGGGCGGGTAATGTAGAAATTCACATCAATTCAAGCGACTGGCACAAGCACAACCACAGCATTGATAAGGCTTATGACAATGTGATATTGCACGTGGTGTATAGCAATGACGCGACCGTGACCACCAGCTCCGGAGAGCCCATACCAGTGTTGTGCATCAAAGATCTTTTTGATTATCAAACTTTCCGGCAGTATAAGTTGTGGTTAAAAACAGCCAGTTTTATTCCGTGTGAGAACAATGTAAGGGATGTGCCTGAACTGATCAAAACCTCGGCTCTGGAATTGGCAGCCATAGACAGGCTAGAGACGAAATCGCAATTCTGTTTGGATCACCTGAACGAGACACGGGGCGATATAGAAGATACTTTTTACCGGGTTCTTTTGCGGAGTTTTGGTTTGAAAGTAAACGCCTTGCCTTTTGAACATTTGGCGCGCATTACTCCCATCAGTCTGGTTCGGAAAGTGTGGAATAATTTGTCGGAATTGGAAGCGCTTTTTTTGGGACAGGCTGGATTTCTGACTGATTTAGTCAGCGATGAATCTTACGTCCACGAATTAAAGAGAATTTACGCGTTTCAAAAGGCAAAGCATGGTCTGCAATCCATGCCATTGTCCGGATGGAAATTGTTTCGTCTGCGGCCGCAGAATTTTCCACAGGTGCGCCTTGCCCAATTGGCGCGTTTTTATGCCCGGTGGGGTGCAGTAAGTCAAATTGTGACAGAAGCAAAAACAACCACGGAGGTATTGAAATTATTCGATATTGTGCTGGAGGATCAGTTTTGGATGCGTCATTACACCCTTGAGAAGTCGAGTAAGCCGGTGATAAAAAGCATTGGACATGCCACTTCAGAACTAATACTTATCAATGCGGTGGTACCTTTCCTTTTTGCGCTCAGTGCTTACAATAAAGATGAAACGTATCAGGAGCGGGCAATGGCTTTTTTGGAAGATATTGAACCAGAATCAAATACAGTTGTAAAGAAATTTCA
>JBBSDD010000267.1:0-4878 GCA_038249755.1 Flavobacteriales bacterium
GTGCCTTTCACGTCAAGCATTTTTTGCAACAAGTCGGTGGCTCCTTTTTCAGCGGCGATGAATTCAGGCGAGTCGACTGAAATTTCGCCCGTGCGTATATCTTTCGATAAAAAATCACCGATGGTATACGGCAGCACGAAGTAGCCGTCTGCCAATCCCTGCATGAGGGCAGATGCTCCGAGTCGGTTTGCACCGTGATCGCTAAAATTGGCTTCCCCCAAGGCGAAACAGCCTTCCACAGTGGTCATCAGGTTGTAATCCACCCAAAGTCCTCCCATGGTATAATGCACCGCCGGATAAATCATCATGGGCGTGGTGTAGGGATTCTGGTCAACGATCTTCTCATACATCTCGAAGAGGTTGCCGTATTTTGAAGCGACTACTTTGGTTCCCATATCTTTGATATCGGCCTCAGGTGCATTGTCGCCCAGACCTTTTACCAGGGCTTCGGTTTTACCGTAGCGAATGAAGGCATCAGCAAAGTCGAGGTACACCGCTTCGCCGGTTTTGTTGACACCAAATCCGGCATCACAACGCTCTTTGGCGGCGCGTGAGGCCACATCCCGGGGCACGAGGTTTCCAAATGCCGGATAACGGCGCTCGAGGAAATAATCCCTGTCGGCCTCGGCGAGTTTCGTTGGCTTGAGTTTGCCTTCCCGGATGGCTTTGGCATCTTCCAATTTTTTTGGTACCCAAATACGACCGTCGTTTCTCAATGACTCCGACATGAGGGTCAATTTTGATTGATAATCTCCCGACACTGGAATGCAGGTCGGGTGAATTTGCGTAAAACAAGGATTGGCCATAAAGGCCCCTCTGCGGTGCGCTTTCCATGCCGCAGTAACATTGGAGCCCATGGCATTTGTCGAAAGATAAAACACATTGCCATAACCGCCGGAGCACAATACCACCGCGTGGCCTCCAAAACGTTCTACTTTCCCTGTCACCAGATTGCGCGCTACAATGCCGCGTGCTTTGCCGTCTACGAGCACAAGATCGAGCATCTCGTGTCGGTTGTACATGCGCACCTTGCCTTTGGATATTTGCCTTGAGAGCGCCGAATAAGCACCGAGCAGCAATTGTTGTCCGGTTTGTCCTTTGGCGTAAAAAGTACGCGATACCTGCACCCCGCCAAAAGAGCGGTTGTCGAGCAATCCGCCGTAATCGCGGGCGAAGGGAACACCCTGCGCCACGCATTGGTCGATGATGCTCACCGACACCTCAGCCAGGCGGTACACATTGGATTCACGTGAGCGGTAATCGCCTCCTTTTACAGTGTCGTAAAACAAGCGAAACACACTGTCGCCATCATTTTGATAATTTTTCGCCGCGTTGATACCACCCTGAGCAGCAATAGAGTGCGCCCTTCGTGGTGAATCCTGAAAGCAAAAAGCTTTGACATTGTATCCCATTTCCGCCAGTGAAGCCGCAGCAGATGCGCCAGCCAGTCCCGTACCAACCACGATGACATCAATGAGCCGTTTATTGGACGGATTCACGAGGTTGATATGATCTTTGTGACTGGTCCATTTTTTCTCAATGGGTCCGTCAGGTATATGTGCATTTAGCTTGGTCATGACGAGAATATTATTGCGTTAAAAAAATATATATCGGAATAGCCGCGAAAAGTGTCGGAACCACAATGGCAAAAAACAATCCGAACAAACGAATGGCATTTTCAATTTTCCTTGTCTTGAGCCCCAGAGATTGAAAGGCTGCCTGAAAGCCGTGCACCAGGTGAAATGCCACCCCCATCATGGCGAGCGCGTAACCAATGGTATAGACGATTCCAAAAGATGGATCGCTAAACGTAGCCATCACGACGCTATACAAATCCCTGTTGCCTTCAATGTCGAGACCGATTTCACCCCAATGCATTTCGTACCAGAACGTGCGCATGTGGATAATGATAAACACGAGTATGATGGTACCCAGAATTCCCATATTTCGGGAAGTCCAGTGCGAATTGGCAGAAGGATTGGATTGCACATAGCGGCTTGGTCTGGCGCGCATGTTATTTCGTGTGAGGATGATTCCGTCTATGGCGTGAAAAAGGATGCTGATGTAAGTAACGTAACTAAGAATTTTGACCAGTGGATTGGTTGTCATAAAAGCTGCGTAGGCATTGAATTGCAGTCTGCCGGGCTCACCCTGAATAAAAAGTTGAAGATTTCCGGCCAGGTGACCCACTAAAAAGAGACAGAGAAACAGGCCGGTAAAGGCCATCCAGTATTTCTTTGCCAGACTGGATTTAAGGATTGCTGAATTACTCATTGTATTGCCTTATTCTGCTATGGTTTTCAATGCGCAAAGGTAACTCACATAGGCAAACTATGAACATACGCTGCTAATTTAAACTCATTCTTTTTCGCATATCCGACTTCACCAATCAAAAAACATCAGTTCCACTTGAAAGTTTAACTTTGGTCGTCAAATTATTGATCATGAGATATACCCCGCTTAGCACAAAAACGTACGAGACCAACCGCAGAAAACTGGCTGAAACATTGCCGCCAGGAACATTGGCTATTTTCAATTCCAACGACATCATGCCCACCAATGCAGATGGGTCTATGCCTTTCCGGCAAAATGCTGATTTGCTTTACCTCAGCGGAGCCGATCAGGAAGAAACGGTGCTGGTATTGTTTCCGCATGCCACACTTTCTAGCCACAGAGAGATACTTTTCGTAAAAGAAACAAACGAAGAAATAGCGATTTGGGAGGGCGAAAAACTCACGAAAAAACGCGCTCAGGAACTCACGGGAATTCAAACCATTTATTGGACACACCAATTCGAAACCATTCTCAAGTCGCTGATGGCCGAAACAAAAGCTGTTTTTCTCAACAGCAATGAGCACACCCGTAGGAGCATTCCGGTAGAGACCCAGGACGACCGTTTTGGAAAACGGATTCGCGCGGCGTATCCACTGCACGCATATCATCGGGTAGCGCCCACCATGCACCGCCTTCGTTCGCTGAAAAGCCGCGAAGAAATCGAGCAAATGCAAAAGGCCTGCAACATCACCGAAGCAGCTTTCCGACGCGTGTTAAAATTCACCAAACCGGGGGTGTTGGAATACGAAATCGAAGCAGAATTTGCCCACGAATTTTTGCGCCGCGGTTCTCGGGGGTTTGCCTACACACCGATCATTGCATCGGGTTTCAGTGCCTGCGTGCTCCACTACATCGAAAACAACCAGCCCTGCAAAGACGGCGACGTAATCCTTTTGGATGTCGGCGCCGAATATGGAAATTACGCCAGCGACATGACGCGAAGCATTCCAGTAAATGGAAAATTTACCGCGAGGCAAAAAGAGGTGTACAATGCGGTGCTGCGGGTGATGCGCGGCGCCATGGAAATCCTCAAACCCGGTGTCATGCTCGGAGAATATCAACAAAGGGTCGGAAAAATCATGGAGAAAGAATTGATTCAACTCGGGCTGATTACCCAGACGGAAGTTGATAACCAGGATGCTTCAGCGCCCGCTTACAAGAAGTATTTCATGCACGGTACGTCACATTTTATTGGTTTGGACGTGCACGATGTAGGACTGTGGCACGAACCCGTGCAGGCGGGCATGATCTTTACAGTCGAGCCTGGAATTTACATTCGGGAAGAAAATCTTGGAATCCGGCTGGAAAACAACATTCTCATTACGGAGAATGGTTTTATAGATCTCATGGAAAATATTCCGGTAGAGGCAGATGAAATCGAAGCCCTGATGAACGCTTAACGCGAAACGGAAAAACGGCGGCTGCAAACACGATCGCCATCCAATATCAACAGGATGTAATTGTCGTTGTCCAACTCGTCTAAAAATACGGTGGTCAATCTTTTTAAGATCTGCCCGGTTTTGAGAATGCGACCGTGCACATCACAGATATCAAAAAGCGTTCGATCAGTTTTTGGCGCATAATCAAGATGCATTTCGTCGCCACTGATACTGATGTCAATTTTAATCTGCTCCTGCGATTGAATCATGTTTGAAGGGATTAAATAATTTTCAGGGTCACTTACGTCTGAAACCATTTTTTGGTTCTTAAGGACTTCTTTAAAAAGACGAAAGTTCTTTTTGCTTCGACAAACTGAAAAAGCAGACCCGTAAAAAAGGGTTCTTCCAATTGGAGAACCCTCATCAATTTAGATGACAATATTTCATAGCTTACCGATCAATAAAAATCCATTTGAACGATACCTGGGATGGACGATCAGCGGTTTGAGAAATGCAAAAAGCGGGTGTAAGGAAAATTGTTTTCATAGGCTTGTTTTTAATTAACATACTTTAAATTTAAGCTTCGCATATTTGATGTCATTCGCGTATTAAATGAAAGGACCCATTGGGTTCATAAAAGGTAATTTCAGTTCCGGTTTGGGCATTATGGGAGACATCAAAGAGCATATTCGGGCGATCATCGTAGATGATGAAATGCCCGCAAGAGAGAATTTGCGCATGATGCTCTCGGATTTTTGCCCTGAAGTGGAGGTGGTAGGAATGGCCGATGGAGTCGATTCTGCTGAGAAACTTTTTCAACAAACCCATCCGGATGTGGTATTTCTCGACATACGCATGCCCTCAGGTGCAGAAGGTTTTGACCTCATCGAGCGCCTGAAAAACGAGATGTTTTATGTGGTTTTTGTCACGGCCTTTAAAGATCACGCCATTCGCGCATTCGACAGCAGAGCTTTGCACTATATATTAAAGCCAATTGACGAAGGCGATTTGATAGAAACAGTGGACAGACTTCTGCAGCGCCGAAAACTCGATGCCCGTGACGATACAGGCAGACAGGATTATCAGGAAAGCTTGAGACGCCTGGAAATAGAAATCGCGCGCCAATCCCGCCTCAAACGAATTACCATCAACCACAGCAAGGGCA
>JBBSDD010000268.1:0-4832 GCA_038249755.1 Flavobacteriales bacterium
AAAATTTGGCAGTGCCATGCAAACCGCACATGATGCGCCGCCCGATCTTTTTGGTGATACCGTGATGGTAGAAGTGCAGACGCCTGAGCCCCCATTTGCCGAAAGGTGGAGCAACCTCGCGCAACTCACCAAAGAAAAGGAAGTCGTGGGCATTTACATCTCTGCGCATCCACTGGATGACTTTGCTTTGGAAATTAAGAATTTTGCCAAGGGAAATCTGGGCGATCTGCAGGATCTTCATGAAAAGAAGAACCTCGAAATCGCGCTGGCTGGCATGGTAAACGCGGTGGAACACCGGACCACAAAAAATGGCAAACCTTTCGGATCGTTTGAATTGGAAGATTTTAACAATGTCCACAAATTTTTTCTTTTCTCGGAAGAGTATCTGAAAATGAAACACTTCCTTCTGCCCGGTTCTTTCCTCTTTGTGAAAGGCAAAGTGGCTGAGCGCCAATGGAGCAAGAACAATGAATTGGAATTCAAAATTGGCTCTATGGAGCTGCTCAGCGACCTTCGGGAAAAGCGCACCAAAAAAGTTGTAATTGAACTCCGGCTGGATGCCATTGACGAAAGTCTGTTCGAGAATCTAAACGAAATTTTGAATAAAAAGCGCAATGGATCAAGCTGTTCGGTGGAATTTCGGGTGATGGATCCCATGCGGAAATTGTCTGTGCGTATGCAGTCTCGTTCGATGAAAATAGATATCTCCAATGATACGATCAGCCAATTAGATAGAATCAAGGGTGTGAAATACGTTTTGAATGGGTAAATTTGTGCTTCCGAAAGCATTAAAGGCTTTTGAACCGTCAATTCACCTGTGTGACAATTGACGCAAACTTCAATTATTAAAGAAAGAATTATGGCTTTAGAATTTACAGAAGGAAACTTCGATGAGCTCGCGCTCAAATCAGATAAACCCGTATTGGTAGACTTTTGGGCAGAATGGTGTGGCCCATGTCGCATGGTGGGACCCATCGTAGAAGAAATTTCGAAAGAATATGAAGGCCGCGCCATCGTGGGAAAAGTGAATGTGGATGAACACCAGGCTATCTCAGCCAAATATGGCATTCGCAACATTCCAACCATTCTCTTCATCAAAAATGGCGAAGTGGTTGACAAATCGGTCGGAGCCGTTCCAAAAAATATCCTGACGGAAAAATTGAACGCCCACATTTAATTTTTTGGAGAAGCATATTTATTAAAAGCGCCTATCGGGCGCTTTTTTTGTTTGTGATGGAGCGCGTTATCCATCAGAATGGACAGACCGTATTCATCGCTTTTTTTCTTTGTATTTTCACCGCTGAAATAAATGACTCATGCCGGTTTCTATCGATCGCCGAAAATATCAGAACCTCACACACCTCGAATTTCTCGCCCGTCAGGTGGTGGAAGGTTTCATCACCGGGATGCACAAAAGCCCGTTCCACGGATTTTCGGTGGAATTTGCGGAGCACCGGATTTACAATACAGGAGAGAGCACACGCCACATCGACTGGAAACTCTACGCCAAAACGGATAAACTTTTCGTGAAGAGATACGAAGAAGAAACCAACCTGCGTTGCCGCATTCTGCTGGATATGTCAAACAGCATGCGGTATCCGGAACCGGAGGGCGACGATCAACACAGCAAGCTGACTTTTTCGGTGTACGCAGCGGCTGCGATCACCGAGATGATGCGCCGGCAGCGCGATGCCGTGGGGCTCACCACTTTTTCCGATAAGGTAAACTTTCATGCTCCTGCCAAATCGACCATGGCCCACCACAAATTCCTTTTCACGGAAATGGAGGGCATCATGGCGCGCCCAGCCGCTGAAGGCAATCAGGGCAGCACGTCTGCCGTGCAGGCCCTGAACGAAATTGCAGAACGCATCCAACGCCGATCATTGGTGCTTATTTTTAGTGATATGTTTGACAATTCCGAAAATCAGGAAGTTTTGTTTTCCTCTTTGCAGCGCCTGAAATTCAACAAACACGAAGTCATCCTTTTTCACATCACCGACAAACGGACGGAGCTTGATTTTGATTTTGAAAACCGACCATACACCTTCGTCGATACGGAGACCGGAGAACAGGTCAAGGCCCATCCGAATGAAATCCGTGAAACTTATCTGGCTCAGATGAATGATTTCACCCAGAAGCTGGAACTCAAATGCGGACAATACGGTATCGACTTTGTGTCGGCTGATATTTCGGAGGGTTTTAATAAGGTTTTGTTGCGATATGTCATCAAAAGGAACCGCCTGCATTAATTATTTGTTGGGATAATAGTCTGTAAATCCGATCATCTCAAAATCATGTATTCTTCCTCAACCTTTTCCCGCTGTTTTTATTTGCGGGAACGATAAAATGCCTTACTTTTGCCACCGCTTCAGCAAGAAGCGCCTTACCTATACGAGGTCCGGTAGTTCAGTTGGTTAGAATACCTGCCTGTCACGCAGGGGGTCGCGGGTTCGAGTCCCGTCCGGACCGCAACGAAGCCCCACAGAAATGTGGGGCTTTTTTGGTTTGTGTATTATTTGGTCCGACACGGGTTTTATATGGATATGAAGATTTCAGGGCTACGCCCCTCGTATTTCGATATCCGATATTTATCTACGAAGATTTCAGGGCTACGCCCCTCTGTTGCGATATCCGATATTTATCTACGAAGATTTCAGGGCTAACGCCCCTCATCCGGTCGTCGGTTTTTTTGGCGTTACGAAGATTTCAGGGTTACGCCCCTCTGTTGCGATATCTGATATTTATCTACGAAGATTTCAGGGCTACGCCCCTCTGTTGCGATATCTGATGTTTATCTACGAAGATGTCAGGGCTTACGCCCCTTTGTTGCGATATCTGATGTTTATCTACAAAGATTTCAGGGCTACGCCCCTCTGTTGCGATGTCTGATATTTATCTACGAAGATGTCAGGGCTACGCCTCTCGTGTTGCGATATCTGATGTTTATCTACGAAGATTTCACTTCTACGCCCCTCTGTTGCGATATCTGATGTTTATCTACGAAGATTTCAGGGCTACACCCCTCATCGGGACTTAGGTTTTTTGGCATTACGCAGATGTCAGGGCTGCGCGCTTCGTTTTTCCTTATGCATCAATATCTGTCGAAATACTTGATATCAGTGGCAATTTGAGAAAAGGGACAGTCGTCAAAGGTCAGCAGCCGCCAGGCATCAAAAATGCTACTTTCCCTAAGCAGTGTCTGTCCATAAAGACCAATATCAGCGGTGCGATACTTTTGTAAACAGTCATTAAATACAGTTTAGTCTTTGGTTTTCAATAGTTTGATCACCTGCTTTTTGGCTGGATCTAAGGAATTGCTGCTGAAGTTTCTGGCTAATACTGTGGAGTGCATTGGCAGACTTGAATTACCGTACGGACTGATTTGACAGTTATCGTTTTTACCATTGTTTAAAATGCTGCCTGGCAATAAATATTTGCCTCGCATCAAAATGAGTCACCGTATTCTTGTTAAAATGCTTGTCGGGCAAATTTTTGAATTGAAAGCACGAGATAGGATAATTCTCTAGAATTAAGATTTGGAATCGCTTTATGTGATTATAAGCAAATTGATTATGCAGCTAAGTTGAAATAATGGCTGGGCTTCTGTCTTTTCTTTTTTGCGTTGCTGGGATCGAATCTAGAGACCATTTAACATCTGTAAAATATTTTTTGGTGGAATTGAAGTTGGGATTCATACAAATATAATTTTACGAAGTCAATTCAAATTATCTGATTTTTCTGCCGGGATTGAACAAAAAAAGTCTTCCTTTTAGAGAAGACTTTATAACGGTTTATTTTTAAATTCACTTTACCATAATACTGTAATGCGGCGTGGGGTTCAGCGGGCAGGAATACACATATTCTCCGGCGGTCAGATCCACTACTCCTGTGTACTGTGCTTCCCCTTTTTTGATGTATGCAGATGTAAATGAATTGGGAACTGCAGTTTTCATAACATCCCCATCTTTATCTTTGGCTTTTTGTATAACAAATCCTAGATCTTTATCCACATTGTCATTAACCACCCGAAACTGGTATTTACCTGGTTTGAGGTTCAATGCCTTCGTGACGAATTCACCGGTTGTTTGTGTCAGTTCGATGATTGTTACATCCTTTTCCATATTCTGAGCCTGTAGTTGAACAGTGCCTAAAAGAAGTAAGCTTGAAATCACCAAACCTGTTGCTGTCTTGATATACTTTTTCATATTGATTTTTGTTTTTACAAATTTATTGAGAAAGTATCACGATTTGGTCACAGAAGTTCAACAAAATTTTTCTTGGTACTTGAAGGTTTCTATAATTATTTCTGTTGATTTGGAAAATAAAACTTCCCTATTTTATTCTGAATTTTTGTTTTTAATTTACGTTTTATTTCCTGCAAATTCGACAGAACAAAATTGCGCAATAAATCGAGTTTGGAGATATGACAAGAGTTACTTAATAAGGTATTTTTCAGACATCGTATTTTTGATTCAAATGGCGACAGCGTTATTGCAGCTTTAAACAGCTTGCAGAGATACGAGCTGTTGAAATGATGGAGCTGAGTTTCTATCTCAGGAGCAGAATACCTGGTGAATGTCATCAATTGTTTGGCTAATAAAATACTTCTGGCTCTAATCACTTCGCTTGCTGTTTTTCCAGTCAAAGTTTTTGGCCCTTTGCCGTATTTTGTGGGTTGCCTCAAAATTAGGTAATCTTGTGCATGACACAAGAAGATCTTTTTGGAGCAGCTTTAGGCCTTCAATCCCCGTGGAAAATTGAGGCCGTAGAATTGAAATTATCTGATGACAATTCAACAAGAGAACTACATATTTATATCAATTTTGAGCGCG
>JBBSDD010000269.1:0-4820 GCA_038249755.1 Flavobacteriales bacterium
AAAATATAAAGCTTAGTTTATTATCGAATGGGGATATAAGATTTTATAAAACGCTGCACTTGCAGGAATCGCTTAGTTCGTTAAATTGATGGCCGACTGATTCATTTTTTTTGACTGAGCTCCAGACATACATTTCCACTTATTTCAGTCTGAACACAGACCATGTAAAACACCTGGAACCCATTTATCAAATCCATCACAGGAGATGTAGCCGAAGGCAAACAGATCAAAATCGCACTCGGCGGTATGAAGTTTACTACCATTGTACGCGATTACAAGCCAGCAAAAGAATTTCCGATGGCTGGGGCATCTGCTGTTTAAAGGTCTCTTTGATGGTGCGCATCGTTTCCATCTCGAAGGCCTGGCTGATGGCACGACTTTGTTTCGCCACAGTGAAAAGTTTACGGGTATGCTTGTTCCCGTTTTTAAGAAAAAATTATTGGAAGAAACCAAAGCCAACTTCAAAGCTTTCAATCAGGGCTTAAAAAAGGAAGCAGAAAAAGTATGACTTACTATCGCGGTCGCATGCGTTTGAGTTGATAAAGGATATCATCGAGCCCGTTGAGCTTGATCTCATATACCGTTTCCATCAGCACTCCCAGTTTTCCTTTCGGGAAACCCTGGCCTTTGAACCACTCGATATAGAACATGGGCAAATCAGCCAGAACGGTACCTTCGTATTTTCCGAAAGGCATTTTCATGGTGACGGTTTCCAGGAGGAGATTGGGATCGAAGTTGGACATGCGTTTCTCTTGGCTGCTGAATTTTATTCAGTAAAGATGGGCGTTTTTTATTTGCACGACAATCATTTTTTTGTCCTGCTGGAGTTCAGCTTCGCGTGTAAAAACAACGTGTGATTTTTCTTTGCCTCTTTGCGACTTTGCCCACAAATCCAATGGCATTGCCTGACGCAAAATCCGAAGGCTTTTCCGATATTTGCACTCCCAAAAAAATTATCAATATCCAACCTATGAGCGACGATAAAAAAGTAATATTCTCAATGGTGAAGGTCAACAAGACCACGCCCACCGGAAAACACATCCTCAAAGACATATACCTCTCTTTCTACTACGGTGCCAAAATCGGTATTCTGGGTCTCAACGGCGCTGGAAAATCAACAGTCATGAAAATCATCGCCGGGCTCGATACTGCCTTTCAGGGAGAAGTGGTCTGGGCGCAGGGATATACCGTGGGATACCTGCCACAGGAACCGCAGCTCGATGACACCAAAACGGTCAAGGAAATTGTACTTGAAGGAGTGAAGGAGATTACGGATATTCTGGCTGAATACGAGCAGATCAACAACCGCTTCATGGACGAAGAGATTCTGAATGATCCTGACAAGATGGACAAACTCATCGCCCGTCAGGCGGAAGTGCAGGACCGCATCGATGCCGTGGGTGCATGGGATCTGGATACCAAATTGGAAATCGCGATGGATGCGCTGCGCACACCGGATGGCGATACACCAATAAAAAACCTGTCTGGTGGAGAGCGCCGCCGGGTGGCCCTTTGCCGTCTTTTGCTACAGCAGCCGGATGTGCTTTTACTCGATGAGCCCACCAACCACCTTGACGCCGAATCGGTGCAGTGGCTGGAGCAACATTTACAGCAGTATGCCGGAACTGTATTGGCCGTTACCCACGACCGGTATTTCCTCGACAATGTGGCCGGTTGGATCCTTGAACTCGATCGCGGTGAAGGCATTCCCTGGAAAGGAAATTACAGCTCTTGGCTCGAGCAAAAATCCAAAAGACTCGCCCAGGAAGAAAAAACCGAAAGCAGACGCCGCAAGGAATTGGAGCGTGAGCTGGAATGGTCGCGCATGAACCCCAAAGGCCGCCACGCCAAAAACAAGGCCCGACTCGGCAACTACGAAAAACTGCTTCAGGAAGGCGGCCGCGACAAGGAATCCCGGCTTGCTATTCCGGTTCCCAACGGGCAACGTCTTGGAAATGAAGTGATCGAAGCAGTGAATGTGTCGAAATCGTACGATGACAAGTTGCTTTACGAAAACCTGAATTTCAAACTTCCTCCGGCGGGCATCGTCGGGGTAATCGGACCCAATGGGGCCGGTAAAACCACCCTTTTCCGCATCATGCTCGGCGAAGAAAAAGCCGATTCTGGTGAAATTAAAATCGGTGATACCGTGCAACTCGGCTATGTGGATCAGCGCCACAAAGACCTCGACCCAAACAAATCAGTTTGGGAAGTGGTAACTGGCGGCACCGAATACATCGAAGTAGGTGGTGAAAAAGTGAATTCACGCGCTTACGTTTCGAAATTTAATTTCAACGGAAGCGATCAGAATAAAAAAGTCGGCGTGTTATCCGGTGGAGAGCGCAACAGGCTGCATCTGGCCATGACCTTAAAAACCGAGGCCAACGTGCTGCTGCTCGATGAGCCCACGAACGACATTGACGTCAATACCCTTCGCGCTCTCGAAGAAGGCATCATGGATTTTGCCGGTTGCGCCGTGGTTATTTCTCACGACAGGTGGTTTCTCGACAGGATTTGTACCCACATCCTCGCATTTGAAGGCGATTCGGAAGTGTATTATTTCGAAGGCACTTACAGCGAATACGAAGAGAACAAAAAGAAACGATTGGGCGATTCAGGACCGAAGAGAATCCGGTATAAAAAACTGGTGCGGTAAACGTAATTGTTTTTTTAAAATTGAAATCCCGGCGTGAAAAAGGCCGGGATTTTTTTGTAGAGACAGGGCATGCCCTTTCTCTACCGCGTCGGATATCAATTTAACGAAATTCCAGAATCCATATTTTTGATTTATATTGCCAACGCGAATGGGCATAAAAATGAAATTTTATTACGACGAAATTGAAAATATTAACAGGCATCATTACCATTCTATTTCTGGGTCTGATACCCTATTCATGCCGGAAATGCGATGGTTTCGGCCCGCTTCAAAATGTAAACATCACTGACACAGATCTCCTATTGTTCAAACAGAACAGTTCTGAAATTATCGAGGACTCGGTGTTTTATGATGCCGACAGTCTTTTTGCGGGACTTTATATAACGCAAAGTGTAGTGGCCTTGAGACAATCAAAATCTGATTTTGGTTTTGTAAGTACAGCTCAGGCCTGCTCGCCTCCACTTCCCATGGCGCTTCAATGGGTTACTGATATTTCGGTCGTCAGCAATTCAGATGTAGTTTTTAGTCAAAATCTTTCATTTGCATCTGGAGATACCTTAAACGACCTCTTTATGGTTTCACATTCGTATAATTCCTTCCATTATACCGTCGATGAATATTTGAAACAGGAGATGCGATTTCAAAGTACTGGAGAAATTTTACGGATGGGAATTAGCGAAACCGTGTATTCTGAGATTGAAGTTGATTGTAATTTTCGTTTAGAATTATCTAATGGAAGTATATACGAATTTCCAAATGTCGTCATGAGGATTCGATAGGAACTGATATCTGATATATCGCATTTCTCAAGTCTCAAGTCTTTTATTTAACGGAATCATCTATATTCATTAACCAATTGCCCGAATTGCGACTGGTATGAAAAACGGCTGAGATGATTAAAATTTTCTGGTCTTCGTCGATTGAGAAATGTATCATAAATGGAAAGATCTCCAGAAGTATACAACGTGTATTATAATATCGAATGGAAATTGTTTCTGGGTTGGTGCAAATGAATTTTACTTTATTCCTTGCTTCTTTTGTAAATCGTTTCCCAAGTCCCTTTTTCTTTTCATTATACCAGTCCGCCGCTTCTTTCATATCCAAAGCCGCTGCGGGTAATATGACAGCTTTGTACATTACAAATCTTTATCAATATCGTCCACAGTCGATTCAAAATCAAAGGCTTGATCTGGATTTTTTTTATATCTCGCCAAACGCTCCCGGACTTCCTGCTTTTGCCATTCCGGAATGTGCAATTCTGCCTCCATTTTATTCCTTTCTTCTCCTTGGGCTGTTGACTTCTCATTAGTTGTCAATGCTTCTAATTCAATTGAGTCCTCTGAAATTTCAAATTTAATTTTGAGACGATCAATAACAGCTTTCAAGGCATTTTTTTGCTCTGCAGTTTCAGGATGGACTATAAAAGTAAATTGCCTGTTCATGTAAATTCCGATGGAGAAAAATCAACCAAATATATAAAAACCAAACCGAAGTGATTCAGAAATTACGTTGGAAATCAGCAGCGGATGCTGGTAGATATTAAATCGATATGGAAACTGCAATATTTTTAGAATGCAGGTATAGCGCTTTCTACAAAAAATAAAACGATGTAATCATTGATGTCAGAATCTATCCTTCTTCCAGTTTTTGGGTTGTTTTGGATGTCATTTGAAATATTATCAATTGATCGTCCATCCCTAAAAATGCGGTTGTGTAACCAGGATTGCCAGGCGAAATCAATCAATTCACGGTTTCTTTGTTTCGTCACCGCCCCCGCTATTCCCATCCAAAATCACAATCTCATACACGTGATTGGGCATCACCACAAATTCCCCAATACCATATTTTTTGCATGCTGTTTTATCTTACACCACAGCGTTTCCGCAACCACACCGACCTCTGAACATTCCATTTCCACATTCACCACCCGTCCAAAATAATGAATTCTGTTTTTGGTGCAAATTGTTACGAAATAGGCCGTATTCCAATCGTAATTCCAATTTTGCAAAAGGTGAACCCTATGCGGTGTTTATTTTGGAAATTTATCAGAAATTTGGTTTGACATATTGTAAATTATTTTTCTGTCAGTTATTTTTCAAATTATTCGAAGAATATTCTAAAAATAAAATCTATCCAGCAATTCACCAACTTCGTTCAGAATGCA
>JBBSDD010000270.1:0-4805 GCA_038249755.1 Flavobacteriales bacterium
AAATCTGTACCCGCACAGCTCAGAGAAATACTACTTCACCCGCAGACCATATACTTGCATTATATCCTAAATGTATATACTTTTATCATATACAAATACCCCATGAAAAGTATATCGTTAAAAATAGATGATTCAATTTTCGGTGAAACTGAAGAAATTCTTTCTAAAATCAGCATGCCGAGAAATCGGTATATTAATGAGGCCCTGGATTATTACAACAAGATCCATAAACGCAAACTTTTGGAAAAACGCTTAAAAGTGCAATCCGAATTGGTAAGCAGAGAGTCGATGAAAGTATTGAAGGATTTTGAAGATATCGATTATGCAGATGAATCAATATGAAATTTGGTTAGCGGATTTGAATCCGCAAATTGGAACTGAACCGGGAAAAACCCGGCCGGTAGTCATCATACAAACCAACCTGTTGAACCATATTCCCCACCCTTCGACCATTGTATGTCCCATAACGACCAATGTGCAAAAAAGCGCTGATTTGCTGCGGGTTTATCTAAAAAAAGGAACTGGAAACCTCCTTGAAAACTGTGATATTTTGATCGATCAAATGAGAGCAATCGACAACAAACGCTTAATCAAAAAAATAGGCGTATTGCCTATCGGGTTATCAGATAAACTTAGAACCAATGTTCAGGTTGTTTTGGATTTGTAAATGACCATGAGGCCGGTTCAACTGGACAACATTTCGAATACCACAAAGCAATTGACGGGCACAGTAAGTATAAATATTTGATGCATTTGTTTTCAATCGAATATAACACATGCTGATTGCCCTTTGCATCATCAATCGTTAAATTCTTCTGAAAGTTTTTGATTTATTGGCATCAACACTTCTCAAACATTCCTTGTTCTGTTTAGGAAATCCGAACTTTGCGTCCTTAAAAGAATTGTGATTGAAGACAATCCAAAATGATTTGTCACGAATTAGTTAACTCAACGCTGATGAAAATATTTACTTCACCCGCCAGACAGGCTCTGGCTCCCTCAAAAATAAGTCTCATTCTCTGCCTGTTGGCAGGTATTGTCTGTACAAATTGCACGGCACAGAATAAAATGCCGGATCCAAATGCAGCATACGACAAAGAAACCACCGTGCAAACCGCCATTGGTCCAATCACCTTGCCTTCACCATATGCTGCAGAATCGAAGGTTAAAGTGAGCAAAATCGAAGGTTGGAAAGATGGCCAAACACCGAAGGCTCCAACTGGATTTTCGGTGACACGTTATGCCGAAGAATTGCAACATCCACGCTGGGCGTATGTGGCCCCGAATAACGATGTCTTTGTTGCGGAATCAGATACCCGTAACAGCGCCAACCAGATTACCATGTTTCGCGACACCGATGGCGATGGGGAACCCGACAAACAAGTGGTGTTTGCCGAAAACCTCAACAGCCCGCTGGGTATGCTCGTTTTGAACGGGTTTTTTTATGTGGCCAATACCGATGGGCTTTATAGATGGGCATATACCGATGGCCAGGAAAAACTGGAAGGTGACGGTGAGAAAATTCTCGATTTGCCGGCAGGCGGATACAACAACCACTGGACGAGAAACCTTCTGGCAAATGAAGACGGATCGAAAATATATGTGTCCGTGGGGTCGGCGAGCAATGTGGGCGAACACGGAATCGAAGAAGAGAAAAGACGTGCCTGCATTTTGGAAATAAATCCTGATGGAAGCGGAGAAAAAATCTATGCCTCCGGACTGCGCAATCCTGTAGGAATGGACTGGAATCCTACAAATGGCGAACTCTGGACAGCTGTGAATGAACGCGACAAATTGGGTGATGATCTGGTCCCGGATTATATCACAAGCGTGAAAGAAGGTGCTTTTTATGGGTGGCCATTTTCTTATTTCGGCCAGATAAAAGATCCGCGCTGGAGCGAAAATCCGCACGTCGATGCGGTGGCCGCGGCGCTTGTTCCGGATGTGCCACTGGGCAATCACACCGCATCACTCGGCCTGGCATTCTACACAGGAGACGCATTTCCTGAAAAGTACAAAAACGGCGCTTTCGTAGGACAACACGGGTCTTGGAACAGATCAAAATTCTCAGGCTACAAAGTGGTATTTGTTCCTTTTGCAAACGGAAACCCACAACAACCTGAAGATTTTCTGACGGGATTTATTGCCGATGAAGATGGCAGCAAAGTGTATGGCAGACCCGTGGGTGTGACCCAAATGCTTGATGGCAGCCTGCTTGTCATGGACGATGATTCAGGCATCATCTGGAAAGTATCTGCCAAATAACGGGCGATCTGATTGAAATATCTTATCACAATAGCTCTTGTTCTGGCCGGGCTTGCCCTTTTTGGCCAGGACCGGGATACACTCGATATTCCTGTCGTGGTGGTTCGCAGCACACCCATTCGCGATACCCTGAAAAACATTCCAGCGGCGGTTAATATTCTCAATAAAATTCAACTCAGTCAGAACGATGAAACCATTCTGACCCCCATTTTGAATCAGATCCCCGGCGTGTACATGCAACAGGGTGCGCTGAATACCAACCGGATAACCATCCGTGGCATTGGCGCCCGATCGCAGTACGCTACCGACAGGGTGAGGGCCTATCTGGATGGCATCCCCCTTTCTTCGGCAGATGGCACCACCATTCTGGAAGATGTGGACATGAGTGTGCTGGAATCGGTGGAAGTGATCAAAGGGCCGGTGTCGAGCATCTACGGCGCCGGACTTGGCGGGGTGATCAATCTCTATACCCCGGAAAAATTGTCGGGTTTGAAAATTTCCACAGGAACCACCCTCGGCAGTTTTGGCTTGGCAAAAACTTCACTAAACACCACGTATGGCGGAGAAAAAACGTCGTTTTTGGTGGGCTACAACCGGCTGCAAAGCGATGGCTTTCGCGAAAACAGCGCATACGACAGACGTTCACTGACCTTCAAAATCAATCACCGTTTCAATGAAAAAAACGAATTGAATTTTCTCACCAACCTCACCCGCCTTCAGGCCTTCATTCCAAGTTCGATCAACGAAACCAACCTGATAAACAATCCCGGAATGGCCGATGGAAATTGGGGCAGAGCGGAAGGATATCAATCTTACGACCGGATGCTGACAGGCTTGTCCTTCACACACAGATTCTCCGATCGTTTCCGAAATACCACCAGTATTTTTTCACAAATCATGGATGCCTACGAACCCCGTCCCTTTAATATCCTCGAAGAGGATACCTGGAATATCGGCACACGTTCGGTATTCAATTACGATTTTGCGGTTTTCGGACGTGTGTCCGAATTGGCTTTTGGGACAGAGTACATCCGGGAATATTACGACGGCGGCACCATCGAAAACCGCTATCAGGACTTCCCCGGGCAGGGCAGTGTGGAAGGTGTGCTGCTTACGCGACAGGAACAAATCAGAGATAATTTGAACATCTTTTTGCAGCAGCGGGTCAACGCCACGGATCGGATTGCGGTAGAGGCAGGGGTCAATTTCAACAGCACAGGCTATTCGCTGAATACCATTTACGATATCGATGGCGCGGATCAATCGGGCGAATACCGCTTCGACCCCATCCTCTCCCCCAGACTGGGCCTTACGTATAAAATCAGTCAGCTGAAAACGCTGTACGCCACCGTCAGTCACGGATTTTCTGTGCCCGGAGTCGCCGAAACACTGACTCCGGATGGCTTGATTAATACAGATTTGCAACCGGAAACGGGTGTGAATTATGAAATTGGCTTGAAAGCCGATTGGTTCGACAGGAAACTTTACACCGAAGTCGCCCTGTATTCCATTCAGGTATCCAACCTTCTCGTGGCTCAACGGGTGGGCGATGATCAGTATGTGGGAATCAATGCGGGAAAAACGGCGCACAACGGGATTGAGATTTTGATGCGCTACGATTGGAGATTGTCCAACAGATGGATCATTCGACCATATGCCTCCGTCGCGCTTCAGTTTTATGAATTCAAAGATTTTGTGGATGACGACCGGGATTTTTCCGGCAACGAACTCACTGGCGTTCCCGCACAAACCGTCAACCTCGGCCTCGAACTGTTTTCGCCAAAGGGTTTTCGCTTCAGCGCAAATCACCTCTATGTGAGTCAGATTCCACTGAATGACGCCAATTCGGCTTATGCAGATTCATACAACTTGCTTAACCTAAAAGCATCGTCCCAGCTGAAACTGACCAACGCGATTCAACTGGTAATTTTTGCAGGTGTAAACAATGTGCTGGATGAAAACTACGCCGCAAGTGTTTTGCCCAACGCCATAGGTTTCGGTGGCAATGCCCCCCGGTATTTTTATCCGGGCAATCCAAGGAATTTTTACGGAGGCTTGACGGTGGCGTTTGGATTGTGAAAAATGACGAGCTGTTTTTTTTGGTGCAAGGATCAGGCAAGTTCTTCAGCAGGTAAAAGTCTGATTCATTCTTAACTTAAGTTTCGCATGCGCACAAAGCGTGCGCTCGAGCAGATTTAAGCGGGCATTGAGTTAAGTATAGCACAATGGTCAGGTCGCGTTATTTTTTAAAGGAGCGCAGCGGATTCAAAAATTGAACTTAGCGCCGAAGGAGCGCTCTCATGACCGAAGGGAATAATCGAGACCCTTCCGGGAAAGTAAATCTCCACCGCTTCTCGATACAATTTTCAACCTGAGAATCTGCTCACCTCGCTGCGCTGCGGTGGCATCTTCTATGGTTGAAAATCACTACCAATGAACTACTTTTTAACGCATTGATTCATAGCTATTTCTAACTCAAGTTTTTTTGTTGCCTTAAGCAGATATTTCATTCTGTTTTGCGCAAACTGTTCGTTGTATAT
>JBBSDD010000271.1:0-4799 GCA_038249755.1 Flavobacteriales bacterium
AACGGGCACTCCATGGCGACGATACCCGCTCAAGCCGCGAATTTGAAACGCTTCCTGGTATAAGTGACAGGCTTGCTACCTCATCTTCCAGCACTTGGTACAATACCTCAGAACCCACTCAGACTGCCAGGGACCAGGCTGCAATCGCTGCTGAAGAATTCGAGTCAATATTGACTAAAATGAAAACAGTAGCTGCTCAACTTGCCGATATCGAAAAGCGGCTTGTGGATCTCAAAGTTCCTTACACACCCGGCAGAGGAAAGGATTGGGGTGAGGAATAATGCACACTTTTAAAATTGTCATTTTTTCATCTTCCACGGGCCTGTCAAAAGAAATTAAAATTAGAAGGGAGGGTTATTCAATAGGAATATGTATGTACTCTGCGACTTTATGTCAAGTGCTTAACTTTATTATCTAACCAATCTATTTTAAACAGCTTTATGAAAATAGTACCTTATTTCTCTCTTTTTTTGGTGCTTCAAGCTTGCGTCGGCACCGATATAGTCGACGATCCCATCATAGGTGAACGCATTGAAACTCCTTTTTCGCAAGTATCATTGCTTGTGGACAGTATTGCCACAGTAAGCGCGATATATTACGATCAGGTAGGATCCATTCAGAATTTTCAGCTTGCTTGGATTTCAGCAAATGAAGCCGTGGCCACGATAGATTCAGAAGGAAAAATTACCGCAATATCCCCGGGACAAACTGTTGTAAACGCTTCTTTGAATTCGGCTGTAAGCCCTGATATCCTGGTAACAGTTGTTTCAACTGTGGATGAAGTAGGACAAATAATCATAAGCAGTGCTTCGGGCAATCAGGTAGCAACAGGTGGCAGCATAACTTTGCAAATCGAAGTGCTTACTGTGCTGGGCGTCCCGGTGGCAGGAGCCAATGTTTCATGGGTTAGTTCAAATAATGAAATCGTTACTGTCGATAGCAACGGGGTCGTAACCAGTGTAAGCAATGGCTCGGCTCAAGTATGGGCAATTGCTGACGGCATACAAAGCAATATACTCAATATCAATAGCGGTAGCACCGAACGAAACGGTACATTCAGCAATGCGAACGGCTATGAGACCTCAGGCACCGCCAAATTGTTTTACGACAACAATGGCGCTTTAATGCTTGAATTGTCTAGTGATTTTCAAACAGACTTTGCCCTCGGTACTTTCGTGTACCTGAGCAACTCGACATCGGGCAGCGCAACAGCCAGCGGAGGTCTTGAAATAGCCGGCATAACCACTGGGGGATTCAAGCTGTTTAATGTATCAACAGTAGACCAAAGTGTGGATATTGACACGTATAGCAGGGTCGTTATTTTGTGCAAACCTGCTTCCATCACATTCGGCCACGCCTTAATGCAATAAACATGAGATATATCCTTGTTACACTCATTGTCAGCCTAACGGCAAATGCATCGCTAAAAGCCGGTGGTGGTTGGACTCAACCAAAAAAAAATGGATATTTAAAGCTAAATCAAAGTATGATTCTGTCCAACAGGTATTTTGCGCCAGATGGCAACGTAATCGACATTACGACAATAGGACTTTATACGACCTCGATGTATGGGGAATATGGTCTGACCGATCGTTTTACATTTATAGTGTACGTTCCATTTTTTGTTCGAAACACCCTGAACACCGTTCGCTTTGAACCTTCGGGGCGAGAGAATCCAGGTGATGCGCTTAGTGCGTTTGGCGATACGGATATTCAACTTCAATATGGATTTTTGAAAACGGATACATGGGTTGGAAGTGCAAGACTATGGTTTGGAATTCCCTTTGGTACGGTCGGTGGTGGTGAGTCAGGTATACTGCAAACAGGCGACGGTGAGTTCAACCAAATGCTGCGCCTGGACCTTAGCCGCCCTTTGGGAAATAAGCTTTGGACATCTGCTTATGTAGGTTATAATAACAGGACGAACGACTTCTCAGATGAGTGGAGATTTGGCGCGGAACTCGGTATTAAATTTTCAGACCGGATATACCTACAAACCCGTGTCGACATCATACAGTCTACATTTAATGGTACTGTATCACCTGCTGAGGGAAATTCAATTTTTGCGAATAATGTTGAGTTTGTAAGTCCGGCCCTGGAGTTGGGGTTTCAAAACAAAAAAGGTCTGGGAATTTCTATCTCAGCGGCAGGCGCATTCTCAGCCCGAAATATTCTTGCCGCACCAAATATAGGACTTGGCGTATTTTATAAAATAAATGGGTAGTTTTATGATCAGTTAAATGAAATATTGGTTCGAGATCAATCGGTTCCCAATTCATCTACTTATTTTTATCTAATCAACCCGGTGACTCAGTCTTTGGATTATGTGTTGTTTAATTCAATTAATGTTGAAAAATGAAATTTTAATATTCAAAAGATCAGCTGTTTGATATTTGGAGGTCATCAACCTGGATATATTTTCTAAAAATGGAAAATGGGTTTATTTTGAAGTTAATCAAGGGGAATGAATAGGATTGGGTATTAGCGGATTGGATAATTCATAACAGGAGCTTGGCATGGAAGCTCATTTTGCAAGTGTAAAATGCCATAATGGTTGTGTGTTTTTTTGGACATTCTGATAAAAGAATCGACAGTATATTTCATTATCTTAGCACAATAATTATCGCAATATGAGAACTGCAGACCTAAGGAAGCGTTTGATCGAAGAAATAAACGCTTCAAGTAATAGATCCCTTCTTGAAGAAATGTATAACTTTTTTTCATTAGATAATGTGAGTGACGATGTTTTTAAACTTTCAAAATCGCAAAAACTGGCAATACAAAAGGGCCGTGAACAAGTGACGAATGGCCAAATCTTCACGGATGAAGAGGTGAATTCTGAAATTGATAAATGGCTAAGCGAAAAATAATCTGGTCGCTTGAGGCCAGGAATAACAGGACGGAGATTCTGGAATATTGGATTGTAAGGAATAAATCTAAAGAATAAAGTATTAAATTGAACAGTCTTTTTAAAGAAGCCGAGGTATTTGTTTCTGAATTTCCAACTATCGGAAAACTGACTGATGATAAAACAGCGCGATTGAAGATCGTGCGGGATTATTTGATGGTATATGAAAGCTTTGATCATTGCGTAGTGATACTTGCCATATTCGACACGAGGCGAAATCCGTTGAGACTTACGTATTAATTTTCCCTAAATCTGTGACGGGATACACTTTCATGGTCTAAACAGTCGCAGGTGATACCCCGGAGAGAGTGGGATCTGAGCATTTACTTTTTGGGAATAGGAGCATTCTTAAATGGGATAATTCTGGAATTTATTATATTTTCCCAGGTATTCGCCCGCTGTCATCACAGGAATTTTTGAAGTTTTAAAATCTTTTTTATTTCTTGTAATAACAATGTCAACCTCATTATCAAATGCAATAACATATTGCAATCCGTCCTCAAGGGCTTCGAAATCAGAAGCCAACGAAAATTCTATCGCATCCCTGATCGAATTGAACTTCGGAAGAATTATTTGTATTTATCGGAATTACGTTGTTTGCACATATAAATAAAACCATCGTTTTTCCTGCATTTCTAAAAATTTATTTGTTTAGCATAAAAACTATCTTTACCAAAACCAATAACATGAAAGCGACCACCCAAATTCTTTTACTAGCCTCTCTGTTCTTTTTCACTTCATTTACCATGGCGCCGGAAAGCGAAATCTCCGGCACGTATGGTGTTGCCGATGCGGACCCCGCGCAGATAGAATTGGTCCTAAATGAAGATCATACTTTCACTTATCAGGATTATTCCAATTCAGCTAAAAAGATTGAAGTCAGCGGAAATTGGGACTTAAAGAATGGCCATGTCATTCTGAAAAATGCGGAAGCCGATGTGAAATTCCATACCAAGTGGAAAATAACTGGCGAGAATAAAGTGGCCAAGTCGCGGATGGGAATGACTTTTATTGGCTTGTCAGAAAGTAAGCGTTGAAACAAATTTTATAACATCTCTTTTCCCAATGAGTCAAAACATAGGTAATCCCTTTGGCGGGCGCTCAAGCTTATAGATATATCAGATTCACCTAAAATTTTGGTATGGGTAGTTTCGAAATCTAACATCGATTGCCATCAATTTAGCGGATATTTATATAATCTATCAATTGATTTAACTTTTTTGTATTTATTTGCCCGCAATCTTTTATCTTAAAAGGCGTTGCAAAGTTAATAGCCTATTTTCTATGTTGAAATTTATCTGGATATTCTTTTGTTTTCCTGCGCTATGCAGCATTGGTCAGCAATGGCAGGCACTACCTGACTTTCCGGGATTGGCACGTGATGATGGCTCCGCTTTTGTGATTGGCAACAAGGCATACTGTGGCACAGGTGTGACATCCACGATGGGACCGCAGATAGACTTTTACGCTTTCGACATGCCATCTGCCACCTGGTCGCAGGTAGCATCCCTGCCGGAGTGGGCAGCGCGACAATACTGCACAGCCTTTACCGACGGCACCAACGGATTTCTTTTTGGTGGATATGGATGGAGTGAATTCCTTGGTGACCTATGGAAGTATGATGCCGGGAATGATACCTGGATGCAAGCCACACCCATGCCAGATGAAGCCAGGTCGGGCGCTACATCATTCACCCTCGGCAATGATACCTACATTATCGGCGGAAAAAATGCGACATCTGATGCCCTGAGTGATGTATGGGTATACCACATGGAGACGGATTCATGGACCCAAAAAAGCGATTTGCCCTCAGGTGGCCGGTGGCGCGCCTCCGGTTTTTCACATGCAGGTTTTGGTTATGTGGTATTCGGTCGGGATGAATCAGGGGATT
>JBBSDD010000272.1:0-4767 GCA_038249755.1 Flavobacteriales bacterium
ATGCCGGGGAGGAGTTATAATAGTGGGGAGTATCGGTATGAACTTGCAATGGGCAATGGTGATGTGCAATTTGATGAACCTGCCTAAAATAATGACCTGAGCAATGAGATTTTGAGCACTTCAAACATTTGACCCAGTCGGGGTCAGTAGCGACCAAGGATTCATGCCTGCCACTGGCAGGGTCGAAAGGACCACTTCCAGTGCAAGGCTCTGCCGCCGACTACCTATCAATAATCCGCAATACTTGCGTTAAATAAGAAAGGAAATCTTGATTCAGGATGTCACACCCTGGTGATTTTTCACAGGATTGGCGTACATGCCCAACAGATAGCGGTAATCTTCTTCTGTATTTAATCCCGATTCCGACAATTTATTTTTGAGTTCAGACTCAAATGAACGGATATCCCGGCCTTCATACTCCGGTTTGTTGGAAACATCGTTTTCCAACAGATCAAGGGCCATGTAATTGCTCGGCCAGAGTTTGTAATTCTGGAAAATCTGCTGGTCAATCAACTCACCCAAAATCCGCAACTTGTCATTCATGTTGGGAAAATCTGCGAGGGTATCCAGTTCGGAGTCAATGGTTTTACCAATGCTCACATGGATTCGCCCTTTGTGGCCGGTTAGACCCGTGATGATACTCTTGAAATCCTCATCGGGCGCCTTTTCATACTTTTCCTCCCGGGAAATGCATTTAAGCTCGGGTATTTTCAGCACATCACAGGGGTCGTATTCGTATGATATGGCCACGGGTGTAACGTGCAGATCGCGAAAACAGTGGCGGAGGGGCTCATCACAACTGATGCTCAACATTTTTAGCAGCCCGGGCTGCGTTTTGTCCAAACCATCTTTGGTTCGTCCTTCACGCTGCGCTATCCAAATACTGTTGTTGCTTTGAATGATCGTGTGTCGGATATATGCAGAGAGCCGCATGGAATTTTCGTAAAATTCACGGGCTCCGGTATTGCGCTTTACGACAAAATTCTTGTTGAGTTTGGTCAGATCTGTGATCAGATTGCTTGAAAGCAGGTTGTTTCCGATGGCCGTTTCGGTGGTGCCAAATCCATTTTGATACAAAAGCACATTGAGCGTCGCAGAGTCAAGAATAATGTCCCTGTGGTTGGAAATGAAGAGATAGGCCTTCCCTTTTTGAATATTTTCCAAACCACTCACCGTAAGAGAATCGGTGGTCCGATCGATCAGCGTTCTCATTCCAGGATAGGAAATCTTGTCCTGAAAATCAGCTACGGAAGAGATTTCCGACATTTTGGACCTCACCTGTTGCTTCGTCCAATCAGGAAAAACAAATCTCAACACATCGTAAAAAGAAGGGTTTTCCACCAATCTTCCTACTACGTCTGCGACTTCGTGGTCGCCGTAGGGTCTGATATCTTCGAATGCTTGTGATACTCCCATGGGAGAAAATTCCTTTCGGAGGCGTTTTTTGAGGCCACGCGAAAGTACATATTTTGGGTGTACCACGAACACATCCCGAAAGCATCGATTGCTAATTTCCGAAAACTTAACTTTGGGGCAATGGAAAATGGTTTTGAAAACCTGCCGGTGACCCGTCAGTTTCTCGACGCACTCAAAGACATGGGCCTTGCCAGGCCCACCGAAATACAGGAAAGAACAATAGGTCCGGCATTGGCGGGCCAGGACGTGCTTGGCATCGCGGAGACGGGTAGCGGCAAGACGCTTTCTTATTTACTTCCGCTTGCCATCCGGATTAAGTATGCCCAAGGCGTGCATCCCAGGGCTTTGATCCTCGCACCTTCCAAGGAGCTGGTGGTTCAGATATACCGCGTACTGTTGAGCCTTACGGCAAATACGGATATCCGGGCTGTATGCCTTTATGGCGGTGTGGGCAAAAAAGAGCAGGTCACTGCCATCGAAAAGGGAGTTGATATTGTGGTGAGCACGCCGGGGAGGCTCATCGATTTGTACAGCTTTGGCAATATATTTCTCAGACAGATCAATGTGTTGGTACTCGACGAAGCCGACCGGATGATGGAAATGGGCTTTATGCGCCAGCTTCGTCGCATTCTCGAAATTATTCCTGTGAAGCGTCAAAACCTGTTGTTTTCAGCCACTTTTCCCGAAAGGGTGGAACGCATGGCAGATGAATTTCTGGAATTTCCTACGCGCATCGTCACCACCGAACAAGGCCGCCCTGTAGATCAGCTTACCCAGCAGTGGTATGCTTCACCCAATTTTCGCTCGAAGCTCAACCTGATTAAATATATGATGGGCGATACCACCTGGAACCGGGTGATGGTTTTCTGCCGCACCAAAGATGCCGCCGAAAGGGTGTTCAAATATCTCGAACGTCAGCAAGTTGGTTCTGTGCGCGTTTTGCACGGAAACAAAGGCCAGAATGCGCGCATTAACAGCCTCGATGATTTCAGAAATGGGGACGTGCGCATTTTGGTGACCACGGATGTAACCTCCCGCGGCATTGATGTCGATAATGTGTCGCACGTGGTCAACTTTGAACTGCCCAAAAGCCCGGAAGATTATTTGCACCGGATTGGGCGCACGGCCCGCATCAAGCGGGAGGGTATTGCCGTGTCGCTGGTCGATCCGGCGGAGCGGTTTTATCTCGATGAGATTGTCAATTTTGCGGAAACGCAGATTACCCAAATTCCCTGGCCGGAAGGACTGGCCGAAGCGCCTGACCTGCCGGACGAAAAGCAGGAATTCGCACGTGAGATTGACCGTCAGCGAAAACTTGCTGATCCGGAATTTAAAGGCGCTTTCCACGAGCGCAAACGCAGCAATACGCTGCGAAAAAAAGTGGAAAAGAAAACGACAATTGCAAAAAAGTCAGCTCCGAAAAAAGAGGGGCAGAGCCGTTCTGGCGCGAAACGCCGTCGCCCGAAATAATTGTTTTTTGCTTATTTCATCAATAGAAAACGCATTTCCACACGGCGGTTCAGCGCGCGTCCGTCTTCTGTCAGGTTTGTGGCATATGGGGTCGCTTTTCCAAAACCTTCCGTTTCAATTCTGTCGGGCTCGATGCCATGTATCATCAGATATTCTTTGGTGGCATCGGCACGGTTTACGCTCAATACCATGTTGTAAGCCTGCGATCCGACTGCGTCCGTATGGCCGGCAATATTCACTTTAATATCAGAATACGTGTCGAGCAAGAATCCGGCGTCATCTATTACTTCGATGTATTTTTCTGTGATGTTGTACTTGTCATAGGGAAAGTAAACAAACCGTATGATGGTTCCCGCATCGAGCAGTTCCTCGCGGGTGAGACTGCTGAGCTTTCTGTCGGTGGTGATTACGCCGTCTTTCGTTTCGATAATCAACACCGGATCCGGCATGGCGGGATTGGTTTTTGGTCGTTTTTCGCCCGATAACGTGTCTGTTTCCATTTCGTCAATGGCGTCTGACAATTCATCATTTGCGTCCTTATTCGAGTCTTGAAGTTGCGACACGAAAATACTTGAGAGGGTATCTCCGCGGTTACTTGAGAAATAAACAGTTCCATCCGGTTTTGAAAAATAATACGCATCAAAACCGTCCGAATTCAAGCTTGTGGCCGGTTGTGGGTTTGACCAGGTGAGCCATGTGTGGTCAAGCCGTGAGCTGAAAAAGATGTCGTAACCGCCCATTCCATCGTGGCCTTCGCTTGAAAAAAACAAGAGTTTGCGGGGCTCGTCGTAAAATGGGCTGATCTCATCCGCACCTGTATTGATGATGCTGCCGAGCCATTTTGGCGCAGACCAGGTGGAGCCTCCATCTTCCGACAAACTCACAAAGAGATCGTTGGACGCCGATTCACCCGATCCGGGAATCGACCAGAGGATAAAATCTTCTTTTGGACTTACAAAAGCGCTGTAAAAATCACCTTCCACGACCAGTTCGGGCACTGTAACCTGCACGACTGGGCTCCAGGAATCAGCACCGGCATCATAATCGGCATAAGACACGCCCGCTGTCGATTTCTTTCCGCCCGACTTGTGGTTGAGCAGATAAATGCGCTGGCCATTTTTGGCGACGCCGACCACGACGTTGTTTCCGGAATTGTTGAATTTTTTCAGGTTTTTCGCTTCCGCAAATTGGTCGCCGGCCGAAGTACTGGTCCAGATGTCCTGTCCACCGGTATTGTTGGGGTGAAAAGTTCTTGCGAAGTAAAGTGTGCCGTCAGTGGATACCAGTGGCAGACTTTCTTCCGCCGAAGAGTTGACAGTGGAGGGCAATTTTTCAGGTCGGGCAAAGCCGGGAGTTTCGGTTTGCGCAAACAAATTTCCGACAAGGCAAATCAAAGTAGGTATAAGGAGAAATTTGGTCATTTTATAATTCAGTTTTTGCGGTTGAACTGAAATCCCAGAACCAACTCATGGCTTCCGCTGCTGATGTCGTTTATTTGAGATGTCACATAATCGTAAGCGTATCCAAAACGGACAAAATCATTGATGCGCAATCCTGCAAGCAATGAAATGGCATCCTGGTTTCTGTAAGAAAATCCCAACCAGAATTTTCGCTGGTACTCGGCTTTCAGGTTGATGTCGAAAGACGCCGGGGCCGGATTGAGAAATTTAAACATCATACTCGGTGTGAGGTCTATGCTTTCGCTCACCGTGAAGCGGTATCCCAATGTGGCAAACTGGTGGAGTTCCAGACGCGCCTGACTGAGATCGAGTGGGGTGGACTCATTGCCAAGATTGATTTGGTTCCTGCCAATCTGATAAACCGAGTAACCCAGGAAAGCCCTCTCGCTGTAAATGTAGAGTCCGGCGTTGAGGTCGAATA
>JBBSDD010000273.1:0-4742 GCA_038249755.1 Flavobacteriales bacterium
AATCATGGGGTGGGTAGGTGCCTGGAATTAGCCAAGCTTCCTTCGATTTCTTACACAAATTTTAGCTCTATCAACTTACTATGTCAGAGGAGAAACCTATGTTAAAACAGCGCACGTTGGCCGTGGTTGCCAACCTGTTGCTCACGCTGGCTTTGCTCGCGACTGCCTGCGCGCCCGCCGGCGCGCCTGGCGCAGCCCCGGCCGCGCCAGATCCTGCAAATGTGGCCAATACCAGCATGTTTAATGTAGACCACAGCGCCGAACACTTCTTTGCGCTCATATTCCCAAAGGAAGGCGTGGCAGCAACGGATTTAAAAGAGTTGGTAAGTGACTTTAACACAAGTTTTTTCAGCACATCGAATTTACGGATTACGAACAGTTTCATCGATAAGGACAGCCAAATCATTATTGTTCGTAGCTTTGAAGACAAGACCAAAGCGATGGATTACTACAATACCTTCCTGGCCAATCAGGGTTTGCTGAAGGAATTAAATGAGCGCGGATACCAGCGGTTTATCATTACCACCAAGAATTTTACCGTGCTATTCCGCAATAAAAACCCGCAGGATTATGGTGCGTTTTTCGGTCAGAATTATTTGTAATCGGTAAATAGAAATTCCAATGTTTAAAAGTTCAAATAATCGCGATATGGCTAAAATCAATGAACCCAATGCACCTGAAAAACTGAACCGGATCGTTTCCGGAACCGATATTGAAGGTGTCATTGTGTCTGACAGCAATATACGAATCGATGGAAGGGTAAAAGGTTCTATTGATGTGAAAGGTAAACTTGTGGTCGGTTCTACCGGAAGAATTGATGGTGAAATCATCTGCGACAATGCCGAAATAGAAGGAAGCATCGTAGGCAAAATTACTGTCAACGGAATTTTATCTCTGAAAAGCACTGCCCGTCTGGATTGCGACATCATCACCCAGAAACTCGCCATTGAACCTGGCGCTGTATTCAGCGGAAACTGCGAAATGGGTCCGGAAATTTCCAAAGAGGCAAAAACTCCCTTGCGCACAGGAATTCCTCCCGTCAATACGGAATCTCAAAACAAGCAGTCAATTCCTTTAACGACACATGCCGCAAAAGAATCCGTCCGGTAACGAAAGACCGAACGATTTTTATCGCTACACGGGAATGGCGATCAAAATGGCTGTTGTTATCTTGATCGGCGTGATGGGTGGGCAAAAACTCGATGAAAAAGCCAGAACACAAAGCCCGTGGTTTACCATTGGACTTTCACTTCTCAGTGTCGGTGTAGCCATTTATATTGTAATCGCCGACACGCGACCAAAATAGTTGAAATGCCTTCATACCACCGCGACTTTTTCATTGTAATTATCCTCACAGCCCTCGGTGCGTGGCTCACGGCAACTTTTCTGCTTTCCGTCACTGTGCCCACTTCATTTTGGCTTTGCCTGAGCTTTATTGCACTGGTTTCGCTTTTCATACACCGCCTTCTCACCCGCGCAAGCTCCAAACGTCCGCAACTATTCGTGGCCTATTTTATGGGGGCGCTCAGCGGCAAACTTTTTCTCTCAGCGATGCTCATGGTGGGAGTCGGTCTGACCGACGGCGAAAACCTAAAATTTACGGCAGTGGGCTTCCTGATCGCCTACGTGCTTTTGACTGTTGTGGAAATCCGTCATTTGGTGCCCCTGCTTCGCAATCCAAAAACGTGATATTCCGCTATCTGTGAAGCGCTTAATCCGCAAGGAAAAAAACAGAGCTAAATATTTCTTTCTGAACATTTATTGCCTAGTTTTGCAGTCGATTTTTGACGCTCTAAAACCGTTAGAAATAGCGATAGATGCCTAAGAAAATGCTCCATCTCCACCGCCCTTTATTTACGCTTTTCATCACTTTGCTCACTTTTGGCGTTTTGCCATTCGCTATCGGGCAGGATATTTACACCGAACCCAGAACGGATACCACGAATGCGGCGCTTGAAGAAAGCCATGCGCATCCTCCTAAAAAATTCGATGCAGGAAAAATGATCATGCATCACATTGCCGACGCACATGAAATTCATATCATCGGCGATTATGCGATCTACCTGCCTATTATTCTCTGGGCTGACGGTGGTCTTCAGGTTTTTTCCAGCAGTCATTTCTACCACAATCCTCGCCACGAGACATACGATGATAATTTCGGAGATCAGCAGGAACTCCACTATTACAGCCATGACGAATACGTCCTTTACCACGAGCACATCTATCTCGTTGATGAAAATGGCGGTGTAACCGTGGATGCTGAAACCGGTGACGCTTTAAATGCCTCGGTTTTTGACATCTCCATCACCAAGAGCGTAGCCGGAATTTTGCTCACCGTTTTCCTGCTTCTGATTATATTCCTGAGTGTAGCCAAGGCTTACCGCAAAAGAGAAGGTCAGGCTCCCAAAGGTCTGCAATCGTTCATAGAGCCATTGATACTTTTCATTAGAGATGAAGTGGCTGTGCCTTCCATCGGTGCGCGAAAAGCGGACAAATTCCTTCCCTTTCTCTTGACTATATTCTTCTTCATCTGGATCGCCAATATGCTGGGATTGATTCCATTTATTGGTGGATTCAATATTACAGGTACGCTCTCCGTCACAGCGGTTTTGGCAGTGATCGTTTTCCTTGTCACTACTTTTAACGGGAACAAACATTACTGGGGTCACCTGGTATGGCCTCCCGGGGTGCCACTTCCCATTAAGTTTATCCTTGTTCCTATTGAGATCCTCGGGATTTTCATCAAACCTTTGGTGTTGATGATCCGACTTACGGCTAACATTACTGCAGGCCACATCATTATCCTGGCTTTCGTTTCCCTTATTCTCATCTTTGGCGAAAGCAGTGCCGCTGCTGGATACGGCGTGGGAATAGGCAGCACCTTGTTCATGATATTCATGTTTTTTATCGAGCTTTTGGTTGCCTTTCTCCAGGCGTATGTCTTCACTTTGTTGGCGGCGTTGTACTTCGGAGATGCAACCCAGGAAGCTCACCATTAATCAGGCAATAAGCAAACCATATAAATCACAATTCTCATGGAATTTTTAAATGTTCTCTTACAAGCTGGTGAAGTTGCTGCAAATGCTGGTCTTGCCGGTATTGGCGCAGGTTTGGCTGCTGTTGGTGCAGGTGTAGGTATCGGTCGTATCGGTGCTTCCGCTTTGGAATCAATGGCACGTCAGCCAGAAGCAACTGGAGACATCCGTGCAAACATGATCGTTGCTGCCGCCCTTGTTGAAGGGGTTGCACTTTTTGCGGTTATCGTTTGTTTGCTGGTTGTTCTTTAATGACACGAAAGCAGCCCTGACGGTTGGTCAGGGCGCTTTTTTTTAATTTGACAATAAAAAACCAAAGATATGCTTGATGTAAGTTGGGGCACCGTAATCTGGTCATCGATCGCATTTTTGATCGTGGCTTTTATTCTGGCCAAATTCGCTTGGAAACCAATTCTCGCTTCAATCAAAGAGCGCGAAACCTCGATTGATACAGCCATCAAATCTGCCGAAAAGGCGCGTTTGGAAATGGCCAATCTCACTGCCAGCAATGAAAATTTGCTCAGAGAAGCGCGCATCGAAAGAGACGCGATGATGAAAGATGCCATGGAGACGAAAAACAAAATCATGGCCGAAGCAAAGGAACGCGCTGAGGTAGAATACGGTAAAATTCTGGCTTCCGCCAAAGATGCAATTCATACGGAAAAGATGGCCGCCATTACTGAAATCAAATCCCAGGTAGCTGCCCTAAGCATTGAAATTGCTGAAAAACTTATTCGTCAGGAATTGAAAAGTGACGACAAGCAAAAAGCGCTCATCGACAAATATTTGCAGGAAGCAAAACTCAACTAGATGCACCAGGATTCTAAAGTAGCCAGTAGATACGCCAAGGCATTGCTTGATTTGGCTGTGGAGCAAAACAAGCTTGAGGAAGTAAAAGAAGACATGCTGCTCATTGCAAGGACCTCGCGCGAAAACAAAGGCTTGGTCCACATGCTGAAAAGTCCTGTGATCAAAACGGATAAAAAAATTGCCATACTCAATCAAATTTTTGCAGGGAAGATTGGCACCATGACCCGGCATTTTATTGAGATCATCGCACGTAAAAAACGCGAGAATATTCTCTCCGATATTGCCCATTCATTTGCGGAACTGCACCGGGAACACCATGGTATAGTGCTCGCGGAAATCACCACTGCCGTACCGCTCGATGTCGAGGGCCGTGCCAAAGCCACGCGTTTTATAGAAAAATTGAGCAAAAAAGTTGAACTCAAAGAAAAAGTTGATCCGGATTTGATCGGTGGTTTTATTATTCGCGTGGGAGACCGTCAATACGACGCGTCGATCGAAAGCCGAATCAATGACCTGAAAAGATCCTTTTTAAAGAACCCATACATCTCAGAAATTTAACACAATAACAATGGCCGAAGTAAACCCAGCTGAAGTTTCAGCGATTCTAAGAGAACAACTCGCCGGATTTAAATCTGATGCCGAACTTGAAGAAGTGGGTACTGTGCTCCAGGTTGGTGACGGTATCGCACGTATATACGGTCTGTCGAGTGTACAGGCTGGAGAACTGATTGAATTTGAATCAGGTCTGCGGGGAATCATCCTCAACCTGGAAGAAGATAACGTTGGTGCTGTATTGCTCGGCGCTTCCAATGACATCAAGGAAGGCGACACGGTAAAACGAACTGGACGAATTTCTTCGATCCATGTCGGCGAAGGCATGCTCGGAAGGGTGGTCAA
>JBBSDD010000274.1:0-4731 GCA_038249755.1 Flavobacteriales bacterium
ACTTGTTGTTTCAGATGTCAATACGTGTTCCTTTACAGTAAATGTCAATCTCGTTGGACCTGAAACAGGGCTCGAAGCCACACCAAATGTCATCGCAGAAATAGACTGTCCAGGAGAAAACTCCGGAAGTATCAATGTAACTGCTTCAGGTGGCAGTGAAGATTATTCGATTCAGTGGAATGGTCCAAATGAGTTCTCAGCCTCTACTTTTACGATTGCCAATCTTGGAGCAGGTGAATACACATTCACGGTATCAGATATAAATGGTTGCAGCTCCACCGATACAGTAACCCTGGAAAATCCGATGGGATTTGCCATCACCGGGGAAACACTTCCTGCTTCCTGCGTATCTGCCAGCGGCTCAATTGTTTTGACTATCAGCGGAGGTGAGGAACCTTTCAACTATTTATGGAATACCGGCAACCTCACTGCCAACATTTCCAACCTGACTGCTGGTTCCTATACGGTGATTGTTACTGATGGAAATGGATGTGAACAAACAGCATCTTTTACTGTGACCAGTGAAAATGATTTGAATATTGAAGCAGAAATGACTTCTCCCCTGTGTTTTGGCAGCTCAAACGGATCTATTCAGGCTATGCTCATTTTGGGACAAGGTCCGCTGATCTACACCTGGGCTGGTCCAAATAACTTTAGCGGAAGCGGAGAAAATCTAAACAACCTCACGGCAGGAGAATATGAACTATCAGCAATTGATCAAAATGGGTGTCTATTTACGGAAACGTATGAGCTCAGCCAGCCGGATTCACTCATTATCGGCAATCTGGTTAGCCCACTTTACCCGAATGGATTCAATATCGGCACTTACGGTGGCGAAGACGGCATCATTCTCCAACCTGAAGTCAATGGAGGTACGCCTACCTATACTTTTACATGGACTGGACCCAATGGCTTTATCGAAACAGGATCAGGTGCCCGCGCAGGGCTGATTACGGGATCTTACATGCTGATTGTTACTGATTTTAACGCATGCACGGATACGGCTACTATCATACTCCTTGAGCCCATTCCTATCGAACTTCCAAACGGAATTTCACCAAATGGAGATGGTTTTAATGACAATCTTCAGGTAAGAGGGCTTGAAAGTTTTCCTTCCAATTCCGTACAGGTTTATAACAGATGGGGCAATCTGGTCCATGAAGAACAGAACTATAGCAATACGAATCCGTGGTACGGTCTCAATCAAAGTGGTGAGGAATTGCCTGGAGGAACATACTTCGTAATCGTGGAACTACCTGGCAGAGACAACCTGAGAGGCTATCTTGAATTAAGGCGTTAAAAAAGAGACATGAAAATAAATATTTTAACTTTAGGCCTTTTCCTGTCGGTAAATGCGCTAATGGCTCAACAGGAAATTCTGGTCAGCCAATATATGTTCAACGGTCTTTTCATCAATCCAGCTTATGCGGGCACGCACAGTTATGCGGAAGCAACAGCGTTGTATCGTGCGCAATGGTCGGGGTTTGATGGGGCACCTACAACCCAAACATTTGGCATCGATGGACCGATAGCCAACGAAATCATGGGACTTGGTCTCACTGTGCTGAATGACAAAGTCGGTGATACGCGACAAACAGAGATATTTGCGAACTGGAGTTATCATCTCTTATTGAATGCATCGGGCACCAACCGCCTGAGCTTTGGTTTGAGAGCAGGTTTTTCTGATTATGCAGCCATGCTAACAGAAACCAGGGTTTTTGATGACGGCGATCCGGTCTTCACCCAAAATGTTAACAATGAACTTGTACCAAAATTTGGCGCCGGTATATATTTCTATTCAGAGCGATGGTATGCAGGAATAAGTGTTCCTACCATATATGCAGCTGATAAGAATATTCGTTTCAACATCAACGAAGTGAGCGATCGTTATTTCCAACCGCATACCTATCTGACAGCAGGGTATGTCTACAGAATTAGTGAAGATCTTCAGATTAAACCTTCCTTTTTGATTCGGTATTTGGAAAATACGCCTGTTCAGGCCGACATAAATTGTAACCTGTTGATAAAAAATACGTTCTGGATTGGAGCATCTTACCGCACTGGCGATGCCATCATTGGTTTGCTTGAATACAATATAGGAACTGATCTGCGAATAGGATATGCATACGATTTTACAACAACCGAGCTTAGCAACTACAGTAGTGGCTCTCACGAACTTATGCTCAGCTTCAAATTTGCCAAAGGGCAAGTCAAAACCAAATCTCCACGTTATTTTTAAAAGTTAAAACATGAAAGTAAAATTCTCCCCCGGTCACTTACTTTTCGTATTAGCGATTGCAATCCTGGTGGGGTGTACCAATGGGTACATCAAAACCGGAGACAAATTGTACGAAAATCTGAGTTATGATAAAGCGATAGAAAAATACGAAAAAGCCCTCAGGGGCCAGCCAGATAACAATGATGTGAAATTGAAACTGGCCAACGCCCACAGAAATCTTAACAACTCTGCAGAAGCCGAAAGGTACTTTATGGAGGTAGATAGTGCTGTGGGACTAACTGGTGAAAGTCAGGTGCATTACGCCCAGACGTTGATGAAGAATAACAAATATGATGAAGCACGGGGTCAACTGGAGAAATATCTAAAATCCAATCCAGAAGATAAGTTAGCACAGGATCTTCTTGCATCAACCAACGCCATCAATGAATTGAAAGAAGATACGGCAGGATACGTATTAACAGCCCTTCCCCTCGACTTTACTGTCTCTATGTTTGGACCAATACCTTACGGAAAAGGACTTGTTTTTGCCGGTGAGACTGAGATTTTCAGTGCTGCTTCTACAAATCCATGGACCGGATTGTCCTTCTTAGACCTCTTTTACTTGGAAAAAAATTCAGAAGGATTTTGGGATGTTCCAGTAAATTTTTCTACCGTTCTCAACGGAAAATTCCATGATGGCCCTGCTACATTTAACAAGGAGCAGAACATGATCATTTATACCCGAAGCGCGATGAAAAACGAGCGCAAACAATTGGTAAATGAAAAAAATGAAAATCAATTTACACTTTACTCCAGCAATAAAGTAGATGGGCAATGGGCTGATCCAGTAGAATTGCCTTTTAATAGTACCCGACACAGTGTTGGTCATCCTGCTTTATCAGCTGATGGCAAGACCCTTTACTTTTCGAGTGATATGCCCGGCGGTTTCGGAGGTTCAGATTTATATAAATCTTCTTATGATGGCACCACCTGGTCTGAACCGGTAAACCTCGGTAACACCGTTAATACCGCAGGCAATGAAGTATTCCCTTATATTGCAAAAAATGGAGACCTCTATTTTTCAAGTGAAGGACATCAGACTTTGGGGGGACTTGATATTTTCGTTTCCGAAAACCGCGGTGGAGCATGGAAAACACCCGTAAACTTGGCATATCCTTTAAATTCAAGCCAGGATGACTTTGCCATTATTATCAACGAAAATGATACGACGGGGTATGTCTCTTCAAACAGATCAGGTGTTGACATGATCTACACGTATACCAAGATTTCGCCTGTTTTTATCCTTGACGGAATGGCATCATTGAAAGCGAATAAACTTCCAATTGACGGTGTGATAGTCACATTAATAAATCAAACTGATGGAGATACTGCGCGGGTCACAACGGCTGCAAATGGAAAATTTAAATTCAACCTGCTACCGGAAAAAAAATACAAAGTGATCGGTGAAAAAGAAGGTTATTTCAATCTCTCTGAAGAATTCACCACCGGAAAGAAACCTGTTGACAAGAAAATTAACTTCGGATTTGAGATAGATGAAATTGTAGCGAGCGAGAGTGGATCAGGTAGCGGCATACCGAAAGATGGATCTGAGTCCGCTTTAAAAACTTACGACATTGGAGAGGTATTCTACGATTATGACAAAGCATCGATTCGCTCAGACGCTGAGCCCCAACTCAACAAGGTTGTAAAAATGCTTCAGGACAATCCGAAAATATCAATTGAAATTCAATCGCACAGTGACAGCCGTGGGACAGATGGATACAACATGTCTTTGTCAAACCGCAGGGCGCAAAGTGTGGTAAACTATATTGCTTCAAAAGGAATAACAAAGAACAGACTTAACTCAAAAGGATTTGGAGAATCACAGCCAGTTAATAAATGTGTGGATGGCGTGGAATGTCCTGAATCTGACCATCAGAAAAACAGACGAACCGAATTCATCGTACTCAATAACGGCAATAGTTAGGTTTAGAATATTTTAGAAAAAGAAACGGCTGTTCAAAAGACAGCCGTTTCTTTTATGCCTTTACCAGCAACTGCTGAAAATGTTGCTTCATCGCCTTATCAAAGCTTACTTCATTCAGTTTACTTTGAATCCAAACCGGATAATTAAAGTAATCTAAAATAATCTGGTCTGATTCTGTATTCAGACATTGACCCAGTTCCATCTTAAATTCGAGAAAGATTTGGTGCTCTGAGCCTTCCCTGGCATTTCGGGCCAGCTTTTTCATATTGTTGAGGATGGTGACCTCCGTTTGATGATCCCTGTGTCGCTTGCTCAAATATCTAAATGTGGATTTGATGATGTATTCAAGCAAGTCATAATTTCCAAGTTCATAATGAACCACCAAATTGAATAAACGTGCATAGCTGTAAATATCCTGACGCAGATTGGGTTCGTTGTCATTCAGCACCCTATTAAGCCACTGAAGTGACTCCTTATACATTCCAGCTCCAAAATAAATCGAAGCGATACTGTTCAAAAAGTGAAG
>JBBSDD010000275.1:0-4728 GCA_038249755.1 Flavobacteriales bacterium
ATAGGTCGGTTTTCTAATGAAGGAAGAATTACGCCCAATAAGGTACATATTCAACAAATTTTGTTGAATTATTATCTGGATCCTTAAGTTTGATTTTTCCTGCTGCCAACGTGTTTTTAATTACTAAGGATACTTGAGGTCGTTGTCTCTCGCTCATCTTAAATCGTTCTCGTAAAGAAGCATTGTTCATGGCACCGCTGCTTAAATACTGAATAATGCTGTGTTGATAGCAAGCTTCTGTTCTTTCTGTTTCCGAAAGTTTAGCAAATGGTTTAGGCATATACAATGTAACCCTGAAGGCATTCTCCAATTCTTCCATTTTTAAGGGCGGGAGACCGAAAAATTCAATAGTTGCAATGGTTTTGGTAAAGCCTGAACCTCTTTCTTCGCATATTCCGAATCTTCTAAAAGAAGAAGCTAAAATTTCATTTCTACTTTCTGGTGTAGTTCCTATAATTCGATCTAACTGTTTGGAAGGTAGAAGTTTTCCAGGATTGGTGATTGTAAGCCTATCATCGAAAATTTCAATTAATGGCCCAGCTCCTCTAATTGTAAAATCTTGATGAATTAGAGCATTGGCAAAAAGTTCTCTCAGTGCAATTTCTGGAAAAACTGATTCTTCCGCACGAAATGCCGACTTTATGATTTCGCTGCCAGGCAACATCTGCTTCACAAAGTTTATAAGTCCATCAAATCCAATAGCATAACCTTTTGAGCCTGGAAATTCTCGAATTGTCTCTGACTTATTGAGGCCTTTATAACGAATTACCCGAATAGTTTTTCTGGATAAACTGTCAAAATCATTAAGGTTTAACGCAGCTGCTAGTGCTCCGAATTTAGTGATGTAATACCCGTTGTGTTCCTCAGCCAATATACGTTCGTTCTTAAGGATATATAAAATTTCAGGAGTATTAGATGGCAAGGGTTTCTTCAATAAAACAAACAATTCTCTATAACCTAATAATGTCAATGCTTGAGTTTCATTTAGCAGTTTCGTGGCGTGTAATTCCTCGAAATTCGGGGTTTTACTGTTTAACATTAGGCCACCAATTTCTTGTCTGGATGCTTTTCGTGTACATCCTCCAGATCTAATAAATGAATCCTCTATTGTTTTGCTTCTAAGATGAACAGGTTTTATAGCACTTTCCTTGATGTAGACGAGCAAAATGGAAGCGCCTCTATATTCCTCTATGCTGTGGTCAATGACCACACTTGGCTCTAAACTATCTCTTCCCACTGAGCTGAGTTGTTCCACAATTTTATTGGCTTGTTCACGAACAACTCCAAGAATCTGACAGGTTTTATCATTAATTCCAAAAACAATAAATCCACCACCTGGATTATTAGCAAAGGCTGATAAATGTTGAGCTAATTTGTTGGCATTTGCGGAAATATTTTCTTTCCAATCTAATTCGTTCACTTCGAGAGGGACCCTTCCAAGACTATGGTCTAATAATGCAAATGCTCTCGATGTCCAGTTTTTAATCATTTGCCTTATTAGCTAAAATTATGTGCGGTATTAAATCTTTGTGACAGTTAAATTCGATTTTAAAATTCTCCCAAGACGATCAGCAGATCTTTTAATAAAACAACTTTCCTCACAAAATGTCCCCAATGTAATACTTGTTTATCATTATGACAATTTTAAGCAAAAGCTTCTTATGTTAGTGATAAAATAGCATATACAGGGAAGTGTTGTTTTGCAGCGCTCACAAAAAAGGAGCCTCCCGGCTCCCTTTTCAATCTCCAAAAATCACAATATGCGCTATCCTGTTTTAAGCAGATAGCTTCTGCTTTACTTTGTCGGCAACCATTTTGGCGTCGGCTTTTCCGGCCAGTTTCCCAGTGGCTGCAGCCATCACCTTGCCCATGTCTTTCATACCGCTGGCCCCGGTGTCTGCTATAATCTGATCGATTACCGCGTCTACTTCGGTTTCGCTCAGCTGCGCCGGCAAGTATGCTTCGATAATCCCGGCCTGATATTCTTCCACTTCGGCCAAATCCGTCCGACCTTGTTGGTTGAATATGCCAGCCGATTCCTTGCGCTGCTTGTGCAGCCTTGTGAGAATCTGAATTTCCGCCTGCTCGCTGAGCTCCTTGTCGCTTCCTTTGGTCGCTTCCATCAGCAGGGCTGCTTTCACCGAGCGCAGGGCTTCGAGTTTCTCCTTTTCTTTGGCGCGCATGGCATCTTTGATGCTCTCGTTGATTTTATCTACCAGACTCATTGTTTCTCAAATTTAGATCGCAAAGATAACCGTTCTGAATTTGGGTTCACCGCCTTATTAATCAACGTTGTCGTGCAGATAAGGATTGTTCGGACGCAAACCTGTGCGGCGCTCGCCGTCTGCATCGCGCTCTTCTGTAAGCGCGTATCGCGATACCTGCGAGTCGCTGCTATGAGGCACATTGTCCAGGCGGATGTTGCGTCGCTTGTAAGCTGGCTCTTTTTCCAAAGCTGTGAGTCCTTCGGGACTTTTCAACCTTTCGGAAATTTCTCTGAGGTTGCGCAGTCGCTCCCGGTTGAGCTGGGCAGCCACTTCGGCATTGACGCGAGCCGTTAGCGCATCCTGTGAATTTGTCTCACGGTTGGCTTCCGGTTCCGCCAGTGCGCCGGCGGGTTCTTCATGACCAAGCACGTAATATGATTTTGGTTCATCTTCAGTCGCCGCTGTATTTTTTACCGATGCGGGCGTTTCGTCAAAAACCTCTTCACTTTCGGTCTCAGTAGGTTCGAAAAGATCGAATTTCTGAACTTGTTTGGGCTCTTCTTTCGCCGCTTGAACTGCATCGCGTTCCACTGTTTTCAAATAGGGTTCTGGTGCTTTTTCTTCCACCGGATCAGTGATTTTTTCCGAAAGGGGACGGCTCACTTTTGGCGAAAGCTCGTGCTGCAATACATGGCGAACAGGCTCTTCCATTTCAAATCCGGTATCGGGCATTGATCGGAAACCAGTGGCGATGATGGTCACGCTGATTTTGCTGCCAAGGGATGGATCTACCCCGTGGCCCCAGATTACGTCGGCAGTCGAACCGGCGGCATGCTGGATGTAGTCTGTGATGTCAGATATTTCGTCCATCATCACTTCGCTGTCGCCATACGTGATGTTGAGCAGGATGTATTTCGCTCCTTCGATGTTGTTGTCATTGAGCAATGGTGACTCGAGTGCTTGACGCGCGGCAGTGATGGCCCGGTCTTCGCCTTCTGCAGTCGCCTGGCCCATGATGGCTACGCCGCTGTCTTTCATCACGGTATTTACATCGTTCATATCCACATTGATAGCGCCGGTTACAGAGATGAGTTCTGCTATTCCTTTGGCGGCTGTCGCCAAAACGTTATCCGCTTGGGCGAAAGCATTTTGCAGCGACAAATTGCCATAAATTTCACGGAGTTTGTCATTTCTGATCACAAGAAGTGTATCCACCGAAGCGCGCATTTCTTTGAGGCCATCAGCGGCTTGTTTCATCCGTTTTTTGCCCTCAAAAGTGAAAGGGATGGTCACGATTCCCACGGTGAGGATGCCCATGTCTTTTGCGGCTTTGGCAATAACGGGAGCAGCACCGGTTCCGGTGCCACCGCCCATTCCGGCGGTTACAAACACCATGGTGGTGCGACGGGCCAGGATCTCCTGGATTTCGTCGATGTTTTCAATGGCGGCATTTTTTCCCACTTCTGGAATGGAACCAGCGCCACGGCCTTCTGTCAGGCTTTGGCCAAGTTGCACTTTTACGGGTACCGGGCTTACATCCAGGGCTTGCGAATCAGTGTTGCAAACGATGAAGTCTACGCCTTTGATGCCCTGCTCGTACATGTGGTTTACGGCATTGCTGCCGCCACCGCCAACGCCTATCACCTTGATGATAGAAGATTGGTCTTTTGGCAAATCGAACTGCATAATATTGGATTTTTGGATTTTGGAGATAATGGGTTTTGGTGATTCAGTTATACATCGTCGTCGTCAAAAAATGTCTGACCTTTCGATATGATTTTGTCCAGAAAGCTCAGTTTGTCTTTGCTTCCCGCGCGAACGATGCCCTTTTTGGCACGTGGTTTTTTCTGTTTGCGAAGGCTGTGCTCGTAGCCCTTCAGCACAAGGCCGATGCCTGTGGCAAACATGGGGCTGGAGAGCTCTTCTGCGTTTTCTTTTCCGAGGTGTTCGGTGGGATAGCCTATCCGGGTTTCGAGGCCTGAGAGATATTCCACGAGCTGAGGCAGGTGTTTCAGTTGCGAACCACCGCCGGTGAGCACGATCCCCGCGATCAGGCGCTTTTCGTACCCCGAGCTTTTAATTTCATAAATCACCTGTTCGATGATTTCTTCGGTGCGTGCCTGAATAATATTTGCGAGGTTGCGGACAGAAATTTCTTTTGGGTCCCGACCGCTGAATCCGGGGATGCACACGATTTGGTTTTCCATGCTTTCGGAACTCAGCGCTGAGCCAAATTTCATTTTCAGTTGCTCGGCATGCTTTCGCAAAATGCTGCAACCTGAGGCGATGTCGTCGGTGATGATGTTTCCACCAAAAGGAATCACAGCGGTATGGCGAATGATTCCGTCCTGAAAAATCGCAATATCTGTTGTGCCACCGCCAATGTCGACAAGTACCACCCCGGCTTCTTTTTCTTCCTGGTTGAGCACAGCTTCCGCTGATGCGAGTGGCTCAAGCACCAGATCGCTGACATCCAGATTGGCTTTGCTCACACTTTTGTAAATGTTTTTCACGGCATTGA
>JBBSDD010000276.1:0-4727 GCA_038249755.1 Flavobacteriales bacterium
AGTTTGATGATCTCAACTCACCCACCAAAAGGGTTGGAGGCGACATCACCAGCAAGTTTGCTAAAGTGAAACACCGCTACCCCATGCTTTCGCTGGGCAACACCTACAATCTGGATGAAATCCGCGAATGGGAGGCCAAAATCAAACGCATCACCGAAGATGAAATAGAATTCGTTTGCGAACTAAAATACGATGGGGTGGCCATCGGCATTACGTACACGGATGGTCAGCTTGTAAGAGCTGTCACAAGGGGCGATGGAGAACAGGGCGAAGACGTAACCAACAATATTAAGACGATAACCACAATTCCACTGCGATTACACGGCACAAATTTTCCTGATGATTTCGAAATTCGCGGTGAAATTTTTCTGCCTCTGGCTACTTTTGCTCGAATGAATGCCGCGCGGGTGGAAGCAGGTGAAGAAGCCTACATGAATCCCAGAAACACGGCATCAGGCACCCTAAAACTTCAGGATTCGGCCGTCGTGGCGGGCAGGGGTTTGGATTGTTTTTTATATGGACTTTATGGCGAAGAATTACCAGCAGAGTCTCATTATGAAAATTTGCAAGCTGCTAAAAAATGGGGGTTTAAGGTGCCCGGTATGGAGAATCGTCAGATAGAAATTTGCAAATCAATGGAGCAGATTGAGTCTTACATCAATTATTGGAGTGAAAACCGTCACCTGCTTCCATTCGAAATTGATGGAGTGGTGATAAAAGTCAATAGCTACTCCACCCAAGAAACGCTCGGCTTCACTGCAAAATCACCACGTTGGGCTACATCTTATAAATTCAAAGCGCAGGAAGTAAGCACATTACTTGAAAAAATAACCTATCAGGTGGGACGCACAGGGGCCATCACCCCTGTAGCGAATCTCAAACCGGTGTTGCTGGCAGGCACCACGGTGAAACGGGCATCTTTGCACAATGCCGATCAGATTTCCAAACTCGATGTACGGGAAGGTGACACCATTTTTGTTGAAAAAGGGGGCGAAATTATTCCAAAGATTACCGGTGTGAATTTTAATTTGCGGCCACCGGGTCTTGAACCACATATTTATATAGACAGGTGCCCGGAGTGTGACACGTTGTTGATTCGCCAACAAGGAGAAGCACAGCATTACTGTCCCAATTCCGCCTCTTGTCCACCGCAGGTTACAGGAAGAATACAGCATTTCATTTCCCGAAAGGCCATGAACATCGACGGACTGGGAGCTGAAACGGTGGAACAACTCTACGATGCCGGATTGATAAAGAACATGGCGGACCTTTATGATCTTGAAAAAGCTCAATTATTGCCGCTGGAGCGCCTGGCAGAGAAATCTGTAAACAATTTGCTGGAAGGAATCGAAATCTCCAGGCAGATTCCATTTGAAAGAGTTTTGTATGGGCTCGGAATAAGATACGTCGGCGAAACAGTGGCCCGAAAACTTGCACGACATTTTAAAAATCTGGACGCTATTGAGTCGGCTTCTTTGGAAGAATTAACGGACGTGGATGAGATTGGAGAGCGCATCGCGCAATCGGTTGTTGCCTTTTTTGGTAACGAAGTCAACCAGATCATCATACAAAGATTAAAAAATCGTGGATTGCAATTTTCCGTCCCAGAACCGAAATTTCAATCGGAAACAAGTACATCTTTAGAGGGAAAGAGTTTCGTAGTGAGTGGCGTTTTTACCATATCGCGCGATGAGTTGAAGGCACTTATTGAAAACAATGGAGGAAAAGTAAATGGATCGGTTTCCGGCAATACACACTACCTTGTGGCTGGAGAAAATATGGGGCCAGCCAAACGTCAAAAAGCTGAAGCGCTTGGCGTGCCGGTAATTAATGAGAAGGAATTTTTCAGCATGATACAATGACCATGGAATTTATAGACAATTTCAGAAAGATTTTTGGCAGAAATTATTTAAAAAAGATCAGCCACACGAACCGTCAGAAAGCTGTCAGCAATTTTAACGAAGCGAAAAGTGTCGCATTGATTTACAAAGAAAAAGATGAGAGTTTTTTCATTCTGGTAAAGCAATATGTGAAATTTCTCAAGGCGGAATACGGTATACGTGAGGTGATGGCCATGGCCTATATCGACAATAAAAAACCATTGCCTCATTACCATTTACACCGATTGAAGTTTGACTATTTTACGAGGGCTGAACTCGATTGGCGATTGGACCCGAAATGCGATCAGGTAGCCAACTTCACAAATTTGGAATTTGACATACTCATTGACCTCGACAGAGAAACCACACTCCCACTTCAATTGGTTTTGGCGAAAAGCAAGGCAAAGTTTAAGGTTGGTTACCACAATACAAAAAACGAAGTATTGTACGACATGATGTTGAAAACCGATGCCCATACTACCTTTGACACCTATATTGCACAGGTAAATCATTACCTCAACTTAATCAACACACGTCATGAAAGAGCTTAAAGGTCTTGGCGTAGCCATGATAACTCCCTTCACGGCAGAGGGAAAAACCGATTTCAGTGCCCTTGAAAAACTGGTACGCCATTTACACCGGGGAGTTGATTATCTGGTGGTAATGGGTACAACGGGAGAAGCTGTCACGCTTTCGGAGAAAGAGCAGCTCACCATTCTCGATTTTGTATTGGAAATTAATGCCGGAAAACTGCCCGTCGTTTTCGGCTTGGGTGGTAACAATACCGCAGAGATTGTTTTTCGGATGCGGAATTTTGATCGGAAAGGTGTTGCGGCATTTCTCTCAGCGAGCCCTGGGTACAACAAGCCCACCCAGGAAGGAATCTATCGGCATTACCTGGCCCTTTCAGAGGCATCGGCTTTGCCCATTATCGTATACAACGTTCCAGGACGGACGGCGAGCAACATTCTTCCTGAGACCATTCTCAGAATTGCGGACAATGCAGAAAAAGTGATTGGTATCAAGGAAGCAGCCGGCAGTATCGAGCAGGTCATGGAGTTGGCCCGCATCCTTCCGGAAAAATTTCTGTTGTTATCCGGCGATGACGCATTGGCCTTGCCTCACATCGCATGTGGCGGTCATGGGATCATATCAGTTCTTGCAAATGCTTATCCTGTAAGATTTGGCAAGGTGGTAAAGGCTGCACTCGCAGGCGATTTTGACGAGGCAAGAAAAATGCATTACAAGTTGTTGCCGATCATTGCAGACCTTTTTCGCGAAGGCAACCCAGGGGGCGTAAAAGAAGTGATGAAACATCTGCTTCTTTGTGAAAACCATATGCGATTACCACTCTGCCCTGTTTCATCCGCCCTGAGTCAAAAATTATATCGCCATATTGCTGATATAGGGGAAATGTAAACAAATTATAAGACAAAACTCTTTTAAAGAGTAAGTATTACACCAATGGCTCTTTATAGATTTGAACATACCCAAATTATTCCTTTAACTCTCGAAGATTCGTGGCGTTTTTTTACCAACCCGCGTAATTTGTCGGAACTGACACCGGCAGCTATGAATTTCCGGCACCGGTTTGAGCCTGATGCAGAGCGGGTGTATCCAGGAATGATATTGGCATATAGCCTGACACCCATGGCCGGGATACCGGTAAATTGGGTGACTGAAATTACCCATGTCGAGCCATGGGTCCGATTTATAGATGAACAAAAAAGCGGGCCTTTTTCTATGTGGCATCACATTCATGAATTTTCGGAAGTTCCGGGGGGTACCAAAATACATGATACATTATATTATGCCCTTCCCTTCTCCTTTTTGGGACAGTTTGCTCACTCCCTCTTCGTAAGGAATCAGATTGAAAATATTTTCCGCTATCGTTCAAGTAGAATGAAGGAGATTTTTCAAATCCGATAGAAGTCGAACATTTTTTTTCCCTTTTACTTGTAGCTAAAATCTTATTGAGCTACCTTGCATGGCGTTTCAACGGAATATTATCGTTGTTCGTCACAAACTAACCATTTCATTAACCAATTATTTAAATTATGAAAAAGCTTCTATTAGCCGCTTCGGTCGTATTGTTTTCGGCCAGTGCTTACAGCCAGTGTACCACCTGGTTAAATCCGCCTCCTCCCGGGGGATACACGAATTTTAACTCTCAATTTGGAGGTGCGCCTTGTTCTACCACGCCACCTGTGACCAATGAAATTACTGGTTTCGAAATCTGGGCCGCAGAGGCCTATTCCATGGCCAACATCAGAGCTGGTGGCAGTTATACCTTCAGCGCATGTAATGGACCAGGCGCAGGAACCTGGGTACCAGTTTTTACTATTCTGAATCCAACTGGTGGCGTTGTCGCATTTGGACGTAATCCTGGCTCAACCTGTGCGCTATCTTTTACAGCACTGGTTACAGGGACGTATACCATCGTTGTAAATCAATCGGGTTCTACCAATTGTGGTGGTGGTCCAAATACCGCCGTCGATAATGGTTTTCCAGCGATTACGTACAATGGAGGAGCAACATGCGGCGCACCTATCACCACATGCGAGGCTGGCACATATGTAGGTGCAGCCACTCAATCTCTATGTCCAGGAGCAGAAGGAACTGTTAGCGCAAGCGGAGTCATCATTCCCAACTCTCCCACTCCTGGAACCCAGGTTGTGATTTTCACGCCGGGTGCTACAGGGTCTGGAGCGCTTGGTGGTCGTTTCGTCCTTACCGGCGTGACGCTCCCATACACATTTGACAATGATTTGAACGGGGTTCTTTCTTTCAATAGTTTCCCACCACTTGTGGGTCAATGGACCATGAGACCGGGTGTGAGTTCTACCA
>JBBSDD010000277.1:0-4719 GCA_038249755.1 Flavobacteriales bacterium
CGCCGGTCGCGGTGAGGGCCGAATTCATAACCGGAGTTCCTGCAGGCCGGATGTGCGAAAGGTCGTGGCCCACGCCTCCTCTCCTTTTCATCAGCTGCACCTGCTCTTCGTCGGTTTTCATCAGGCCACCGTATGAATCGCTGTTGCTGCCGATCACGAAACAATTGGAGAGTGACGCTACCTGAAATTTGTTGCCGATACCGGTCATCGGACCACCCTGCGGTATGAGATATTTGAATTTTTCCAGCAGACCGAAAATATCCTCTTCCGAAAGTGGAACCGGATATTTGGCTTCCACCCGGGCGATTTCGGATGCCATGCGGCGGTGCATATCGTCGGGTGTTCGTTCGAAGATATTTCCGTAAGAATCTTTCAGTGCATATTTATTGAGCCATACACTGGCGGCGAGTTCGTCGCCTCCAAAGTATTCAACACTGGCAGCGAGGGCCTGCTCATAGGTTAATTTTTCGGTCACAGGAGTCTCATTAACAAGGTTTTTCAATATTTCAGCAGACATAGTAAATGATATTTTCGATTAATTTTTGGCGGACCATAAAGGTACCTTAAGAGATCGGTTGACGCCCTATGGAAATTGGCCATTCGGGGTCGATTCGCAAACAGGTGGGTGTTCATATCGCCGGAATATGTTGACCTGATTGGACTACGGCTCTGCCAATAAATTTATCAACCTATGTTCATTACTTTGATGGGGAAAACACCTTATCCAAACAGTTTTTTCACCCAAAATGTCAATTGCTCAACCAAAAGTGTCGGTTATCTGCTAACTTTGAGATGCTAACCAAAGCAAGCCTCGTTCGCTCCCCTGAATTGGCTACAGATTTATTTGCCGCAGCTATGGCTGATTTTACAAGAATCGTATCCTTTTCGGAATCGGACATGCGGATCCAATTTGGCCAATAACCTTTCGGCCAGCTAAAGAATACCGGGGAGATGAAAATGGCGGGCTTTCAAGTCCTAAGTCATGAAAAATCTGCTCAGCGGACCATCGATTCTGCTTTATATTCTCTTCGGTCTCATCATATTCTCTTTCCTGTACTATGAATACGGTTATGTACCCGACCGTGAAAAAAGGCTCACTGAAAAAGGCGTAAGCACCCTGTTGAATATTGAATCAGGCATTGAAGCAAAGACGGAAAATCTGTTTTCTTTCATGGATCAACGGAATGACGCCAACAAAATGAAAGAGAGCAGTATGAAAGAATCTCTCAACAAACACCTGTATAATAAACTATCGGTGCGGGATTCCAACGTAACTGATGCTTTTAACATCGATTCGCTCAAGCTGATTTCTACCAAAAACAGCACGGGTATCCTTTTGGGCAAAAAGTCAGAGAAAATAATGCTCAATGGTGAAATTGATATTGTTGATTTCATGAATGGAATCACCACAAATGAGGTTTTTCAATGCGTAGCCATCATCACGGAAAACAAAGTGGTATACAGCGACAATCCCAAGATTTTACAAGCCCATGCGCTGACGAATTTTTACAAACCTCCTCAAGACTCACTTGGCATCACCATCGAAAAGGTGATATTGAATAATAAGCCATATATCCAGTTTACAAACAGGATTCATATGGGATTGAATGATGTTTACGTGGCCGGATTTATTGCAGAAGAGGATTATATAAGTTTTACTGATGAACTCCCATTTCTGGCGTTTTTCTTTTTGATACTCATCGCCACCCTCACGTTTACCATTTTCCCCGTGGTGAAAATATTTGTGATCAATAAATGGGAAAGGTTGGGCACAAGTGACTATGTCTATGCCGGTATCGGTCTTATGTTTTCCCTTTATGTCCTGGGCACCGGAATCTTTGCGATGCATCAATGGAACTACCTGAACAAAAAAGCGGAGGCCAATTTGATTGAATGGAATGAGAAACTTCAGGAAAATTTCACAACAGAACTCGATACGCTACTCGGCGAATTGGAAATAAACAAATTCAAGTCTTCGCAGGAAAAGGATTTTATTTTTCACGAGATTTTTTCTACAAATAGTATCACAGATACAAATGGGGATATTAAAATAGACCTATTAAGACTCCCATTTGAAAATAACCTGGTGGATGCGGACCGTGTGGCTTTTTATAACAAACACACGCAAATCGAAAGTCGGAATTATATTGCACAATTAAAAGATTCTACAACCGGCTACAATTACGCTAATAAACCAATTTTTATAGAGTCTGTTTACTCATTTGCGCGGGCGGCAAGGGAAGCGATCATTTCAACGCGAAAGGACAATGTCTATCTGGCCATGTCAACAGATCTAAAGTCTGTGATGATGTACACTCCCCCGCCAGGTTTTGGGTATTCTATGATTGATCGGAAGGGTCAGGTAGTTTTCAGTTCTGGCGATTCGCAAGACAACCTGAACAATGTGTTTGAATCGTTTTTCGGGGCCGATTTTTTGCGTCAGAGTATTGTAAGTGACATTGGACACTTAGGCAATTTCAATTATGGCAGGTCCGCTTTTTTGGGTTATATCTCTCCTGTTAAAACCCTTACAACAGGTGACACTGAATTGTCACCCCTCTTTTTGATTACCTATGTGGATGAGTCTGTCATCGAATGGCATATTCTTGCCACTGCCCTGCTTGCAGCATTTGCCATGACGGTCTTCATCTGTTTGGTTTTGGTGATGCGTATTGTGCTGGGAATAATACATTATTTCAGAAGAGCCAATGAGATGTTTGGCATTAAAACAGGCTTTATGAGTTATGTTTTTCCCAAACGGAATTACCACGTAAGATATATTTTACTTGCCTTTATTTCGCTGGTATTGATATTACTGGCTTTTTATTCTTCGAGCGCGAGGACACTAGACGTAATAATTGTGAACTGGATCATAACTATCCTTGTATATCTACTTCTACAATATCTTATCCTTAATCCACCTCAGAAAAAGGATAAAAATCAAATTAGCAATGAAAATGAGAGAGCTTCTATTAATTCCTTCTCTTCCTCTATCGAAAAGTTTTTAAAAAAAATATATCATTTCCTTCATCGCACACCAGACAAAGGATTTATGTTTATTTACTGCGTTTTTGTAGTAACCTGGTTTAGCCTCGTTTTACTTGCGCCTGCATCCATATTTTTAAGCAGATCTGAGGCAATGGTGGGTCACTCGTATGCGTCGATGGTGAGGGATGAAATAAAAGAGACAAACAGAATAAACACACAAAACGTCAAAAATAAATATGTTTCTTATTCAGAAGTATCGAACAGAGCTAAGTCCTATTCGAATCAGAGTTCTGATGCATTTTTTCCTAATCTTCAATCCGGAAATAATCTTCAATCTCTGCTTAAATTTTATGAGGTTGCTGATACCGTAGAAAGAAAGTCAAGCCTAAAATTACAGAAATACACCTTCGAATCTTTAAAACCAGGATTTAATATTGATCCCAAACCGCGGGAGGTGAAATCCGTGTTTACCGAAATGAATTATGGTATTGTTCTATTTTTTATTCTTTCTATCTGTTTGATCGTACTTGTTATTTTGAAAATGTTTAACAATGCACCGCATATTTTTCGCGAAAAGCGCAAAGAACTGGAAGAGGAATTAAACGATATTCAAAACAAATGTTTGAATTCTCCACTCCGTATTATTCTTGTGGGCGTGCCAGGATCAAATAGGTCTGCAAAAATATCTGAGCTGCTTGATAAAATCTCAGCAACAAAAGAAAAGTTTACCCAGGAGACCATTGATCTATTGAGCCTGAGCACGCCAAAAGAAATCAAAGAAGGTAAAGAAAAATGTAAGGTGGCCAATATACTCATTATAAAAAATTGGATGCCTCAGGGCATTGAACTTCCTAATAGCAACCGTTTTATCAGCCTCCATGATATAATATACGATGCAAAATATAAAGACAAACACATCTTTTTGTATGCATCGCAAACCATTTTAAGTCTGGAAAACACCTTGATTGAAAGAGGCGAAGTCGACAAAAATCTGGTCTCGCAGATTAACAATGTCAAAGAGGTGATGGTTCGTTTCATGCACCAGTTTTATCAAATCACAATACCAGTAGACTATAAAAAATTCAATATAGACGTTCGGTCTGAAGCGTCTGAAAACAGCAGCGCGATCTATGCCAGAAAACAATTTTTTGCACCCCGGTATAACAGTATCTGGAACAGCCTTTCACTTTCCGAAAGGTTTATGCTTTACGATTTGGTTGAGGACGGATTGTTAAACCTCACTGACAAAATAACACTCGGCATGCTCCATCTTAAAGGGTTGATCATATTTGATGCGCAAACCTGGAGATTTCGTTGTTTTGACAATGGATTTGCGCTTTTTATCCGACAGGGTATTTCGAATAAAGACATCATGCTTATGGAAAAAAATGCCAAAGAAAAAGGACAATGGCGTGGCGTGCGCTTGGGCCTTTTACTCATAGCCGTGGCATTGGTGGGATTCGTCTATGTGGTGAACCCGAACGTTATTCAGGGCTTTATCGGTGTTGTAGGAGCCATAACTGCATTGTCGGCTTCCGTAGGAAAAATCTCTGGTAATTTTAAAATTCCAGGTGTTTCAGGATTATTTGGACGAAACAGTGGCTCAGCGGAGAGTTGAGTCTGCTTGCGTTCTATTTTTCATGTATTCGTTTTGACCTTGCGGTTCGTTTATTTTCTCGTAAGAGTCATATGAAACATTTTGAGCGTCCATCTCCCGCATCAATATATTTC
>JBBSDD010000278.1:0-4715 GCA_038249755.1 Flavobacteriales bacterium
AGAGGCGTTTATGACGAGGCCAAACGCTTTCAGGAAGCCATAACCATGGCTTACCACCGGTTTCATGGGCTCGAAACTCGTATTGTGAGAATATTTAATACCTACGGTCCGAGGATGCGATTAAACGATGGCCGGGTTTTGCCGGCATTTATCGGTCAGGCGCTTCGCGGCGAAAAATTCACTGTTTTTGGGGATGGCTCTCAAACCCGCTCATTTTGTTATGTTGACGATCTCGTAGAAGGGATATACAGACTGCTTTTATCAGACTATACCGAGCCAGTGAATATTGGAAATCCGGATGAAATTACCATTCAGGAGTTTGCCGATGAGATCATATCACTCACCGGAGCCAAAATGGGTATCGACTACCGCGAACTTCCCTTTGATGACCCAAAAAAGCGCAGACCAGATATTACACTTGCACAAAAACTGCTCGGATGGGAACCGAAAGTATCCCGACGGGAGGGTTTGGATATCACGTTGAAGTATTTTCAATCGCTCGATCCGGATGAGCTCCACAAAAAGGAGCACAAACATTTCGAAAATTATATCAAACGCTGATGTCATATTTCGCGCACGAAACGGCCGTGATCGATCCCGGTTGCACCATCGGTGAAGGAACCAAAATCTGGCATTTTTCTCATATTATGCCCGGATGTTTTTTGGGTGAAAATTGCAACATTGGGCAGAATGTGGTTATATCTCCTGAAGTTGTTTTGGGCAACAATGTGAAAGTGCAAAACAATGTCTCGATTTACACAGGCGTAACTTGTGAAGATGATGTTTTTCTGGGTCCTTCCATGGTTTTTACCAATGTGATCAATCCGCGAAGTGCCGTGAATCGACGCGGTGAATATGCCAGAACTACCGTTCGGAAAGGCGTTTCCATTGGCGCCAATGCCACGATCGTTTGTGGAAACGATATTGGAGAATACGCCTTTATAGGCGCTGGTGCCGTGGTGACCAAAGAGGTGAAACCATATGCGCTGGTAGTGGGAAATCCCGCGCGACAGACTGGTTGGATGAGTGAATTTGGCCACAAGCTGGATTTTAAGAACAATGAGCGAAGCCAGTGTCCGGAAAGTGGTGACTGGTATCGGCTGTCAAACAGTCAAGTGACGAAATTATGAGTACGAAAGCTGTAGGATTTGCCATCGTGGGTTGTGGCCACATCGGAAAACGTCACGCGGAAATGATCCAGCGAAATGATGAGGCAGCTCTGATTGCCATGATGGATATTCGACCCATCGAAGAAGTCGATTGCGCAAAATTTGAAGTTCCTTTTTACACCGATCTCGAAACCATGTTGAAGGAACATCCGGAGATCGACGTCGTGAATATTTGTTCGCCAAACGGGTTACATGCTTCTCAATCCTTGCTCGCATTGAAGTATCGCAAACACGTGGTGTGTGAAAAGCCCATGGGTCTGAGCAAAGCCAATTGTGAAGAAGTGATTTTTAAAGCTTTGCAAATGAATAAGCAGGTTTTTTGCGTCATGCAAAACCGGTATTCACCTCCTTCGGTATGGTTGAAGGAAATGATCGATGAAAAACGTCTGGGTGAGGTGTTTCTGGTGGATATCAACTGTTACTGGAATCGTGACGAACGCTACTACAAAAACGGCAACTGGAAAGGTTCCAAAGACCTGGACGGCGGGACCTTGTTCACCCAGTTTTCGCATTTTATAGACATCATGTACTGGCTTTTTGGCGATATCGAAAACGTCGCAGGTCGTTTTGCAGATTTCAACCACAAGGGTATTACGGCTTTTGAAGACACAGGTATTGTGCATTTTGAATTCGTGAACGGAGGCATGGGCTCATTGAATTACTCGACGTCCATTTTTGATCAGAATCTGGAAAGCAGTATGACCATCATCGGAAGCAAAGGCAGCATCAAGGTAGGTGGGCAATACATGAACAATGTGGAATATTGTCATGTGGAAAACTACGAACTTCCTGAATTGCCGGAAGCCAGCCCTGCGAACGACTATGGAACATACAAGGGTAGCGCTGCCAATCACCATTTTGTGATTCAAAACGTAATCGATACCATAAAAAACAGAAACGTTGCCACCACAAATGCCCTTGAGGGATTGAAGGTAGTGGACATTATTGAACGCATTTACAAGGTCCGCGACCTTACAAAATTATAATCATGTACGACGCACTGCTCAACAAGGAAAAGAAACTGGCTGTCATTGGATTGGGTTACGTGGGGCTGCCCATTGCCCTTGAATTCGCCAGAAAACTTTCGGTAATTGGTTTTGATATCAATGCCAATCGCGTCGAGATGATGAAACAACGCATCGACCCCAGCAATGAATTGGTTTCTGAAGATTTTGATGGTTGTGATATCGAATTTACGGCGAACCCGGATGACCTGAAAGAAGCCAATTTTTTCATCATTGCAGTGCCTACGCCAATTGATCGTGGCAACAAGCCCGACCTTACACCGGTTATCGGGGCTTCCACGACGGTGGGCCGAGCTCTGAAAGCCGGCGATTATGTCGTGTACGAAAGCACCGTATACCCGGGATGTACAGAGGAAGATTGTGTTCCGGTATTGGAAAAAAACTCCGGACTTCGGTATATCGAAGATTTTAAAGTGGGCTACAGCCCTGAACGAATTAATCCGGGTGACAAAGAGCATACCTTGCGGAAGATCATAAAAGTGAGTGCGGGTTGTGATCCGGAATCTGCTGAAATCATCGCAAAGGTTTACGAACTCGTTGTGGATGCCGGTGTTCATCGCGCTTCGTCGATCCGCGTTGCAGAAGCGGCGAAGATTATCGAAAACACCCAACGCGATGTGAATATTGCCCTGATTAATGAATTGTCAATCATATTCAACCGAATGAATATCAATACGTATGAAGTGTTGGAAGCGGCTGGAACCAAATGGAATTTTCTGAATTTCAGGCCAGGACTCGTCGGTGGACATTGCATTGGAGTGGATCCATACTATCTCACACACAAAGCTGAAAAACTCGGTTATCATGCCCAGATTATCAACTCCGGCAGATTTGTAAATGACTCGATGGGTGGGTATGTGGCCAAACAAACCGTCAAAAAAATCATCGCGCTGGGCAAAAACATTCAGGGAGCCAGGGTCTTGATCATGGGAGCCACATTCAAAGAAAATGTGAGCGATATCCGCAATTCCAAAGTAATTGATACCATTCGTGAGCTCGAATCATTTGGAATATCAGTAGATGTGATCGATCCGCATGCCAGTGCGGTGGAAGTAAAAGCCGAATATGGATATAGCCTGATCAAGGAGCCAAATCCGCATTACGATGCTGTTATTGTCGCCGTCAATCATACAGATTACATAGGTCTGCCAGAATCGTATTTTGTCGGTCTGTTAAAAGAAAAGGCTGTTTTCGTTGATTTGAAAGGGATTTACCGCAACAAGATCAAGCAGTTTAATTACTGGAGTTTATAATACCGCCGAGGAAGTTTCAAAATTCCTGTCCACCCGTTTAAAAAGTCCCTGAAGCACCTTTCCTGGCCCTACTTCTACCGCTTCTGTAGCGCCTGCGGAGAGCATATTCTGCATGGTTTGCGTCCAGCGAACGGGTGCGGTTAACTGGGCGATCAAATTTTTTCGGATGATGTCTGGATCGGTTACGCCGGTGGCTGTAACGTTTTGATAAATAGGGCACAAAGGTTTTTGGATGGTTGCTTCTTCGATGGCTTTGGCAAGTTCCACGCGTGCCGGTTCCATCAGGGGTGAGTGAAAAGCACCACCCACAGATAGCAATGTAGCTTTTCGTGCGCCCGCTTCGATCATTTTTGCGCAAGCCCGGTCTACAGCATCTACTTCGCCGCTGATTACGATCTGGCCCGGACAATTATAATTAGCCGGTACGACAATTCCCTTCGTATCATTACAAATTTTCTCCGCCGTTTCATCATCCAATGCGAGAATAGCTGCCATCGTGCCTTCTGCCATTTCACAGGCTTTCTGCATGGCGTTGGCCCGTTGTGATACCAATTTGAGTCCAGCTTCAAAACCCAGAGATCCCGCAGCCACAAGCGCGGAAAATTCTCCAAGACTATGTCCGGCCACCATTTCAGGCCTAAAGGTATCTCCAAGGAGTTTTGCGAGAATTACGGAATGAAGATATATGGCCACTTGGGTCACGTTGGTTTGTCGCAGGTCTTCTTCCGTGCCTTCAAACATGGTATCTGTAATGCGAAATCCCAATTGTTCATTGGCGATTTCAAACATGCCCTGGGCTACCTCTGACGATTCATAAAGATCTTTCCCCATTCCTGGAAATTGTGAGCCCTGTCCGGGAAATATGTATACTTTCATTTTAAAAGTTTGAATTGCAATAATACAGAATCAAAACTGAATCACTTGTTATCGTTTGCTCCCCTCAGAAGACCAAAGGATTCATGGATTTCAAAATAATCTTATTGATATTGCCCCCGGCGTCCTGTGTCGTTCTAATTTTTCTCGCCATTGAAAGAGTCTTTGGCGCAGAATTTCGACATCTATCAACTTTGATTTATCAAAACTCTCATCGTAAGCCGCAAACAGCTTTTATTTTTCTTCAGGAGATAATTGATTCAAAAGTGCCCCTTCGATTTCGGGTTCTCTGGATTTAAGAATTTGAGATACAATATCAAGTAGGTCGTCATTTTCGGCCTTGTCAATCAACTGATGTAAGTTCCGTTTAATCTCTGCCCTTGTTTTCATTTTAT
>JBBSDD010000279.1:0-4707 GCA_038249755.1 Flavobacteriales bacterium
TATCCATGTAAATAAGCGAACCGTCCTTGGAGAGAGCGGTAATCAAAAAATACTCCATGACATGTTTATCGTTGCCCAAATCTTCAGTCAACTCAAGACCTCCTCCGCCATCTAAATTTCTTTGAGATTCTATCACAAGTTTTAATTGAGCATATAATTCAATTTGGCTTTCACAGTTCTTTGGATCATCTTTAATTGACTGTATAATCGACTCTTTATTTTGCCACCTGCACTGTGCATTACTTATATCTATGCTCTTTTCATTAAAGGCAAAATCTTCGAACCTGTTGCCATATGACGTAATTAGATTATCAACAATTTGCGAATGAGTTATAGTAAGAGAGCCGACCGATTTTCTTACTATGCCCGATGGATTTTCAAGAAGGCAAAAATGCAGACCCGCTACCTTTATTTTATAATCTGACTCATAGTGTTTCTGAATATGCTTAAGGCTGCTGGTTTTTCTTACATACAAATCTGTGTAGAAAAAACCATTCTTGCAGGATGATATAACAAAGAGCAGAATAGAGATCAGGAGATATCGCATCACTTTCTCAAAAAGTCAGACATTTGCAAACCCCATTTCCCATGGTTCAAGACCAATTTATTCAATTGAGAGCCATCGTATTTAATGGAGTCATATCTTTTCTTGATTGCCCCATTTATACCCCAATCGGCAATCATGAACAATGGGGATTTTCCGAAATGAAAACTGCTTTTTTGCGTCCAAGAGTATTGCTGAAAAGCCCCACTCACTCCCCCCCACAAAAACAAATCCAAATGCCCGCCTTGCCGTGATCTAAAGTCTTCTTCTTTGGTGTAGGCAAAGTCATAGGCGTTGTTTTGAAGGCCGTATTTCACAAAATTGTCTCCGTGCTTCATTAAAGTTTTCGTGAACACATTTTGCTTTTTGAACGATGCTAAAGTCTTCATGCCTTCCGCTTGTTTGAAAAGGGCATGCTTCCCTTGAACAGCTTTACCCATACCAATGTATGAAGAAAGCGCGCCACCCACAAATTCTTGCCCACCTTCATAATCAAAACTGGCACCATTGACTCCCCAAGTGCCGAATCCACCAACGCCCATGCCGATGAGCTTGCTTCCCGAGCCATAACCAAATGACCCGCCTGCATAGCCCGCTGCAAAATCGCCCAAGGTATGCCAGCCAAGACCTTCTTCGGAGTCGTAATTGGAAATGGTGTTGATGCTGCCGCTTTTAAAGCCCGCCTTCATCCCGGTTTTGGTCGCAGATTTGGCTGCCACGGCACCTACTTTGTTTGCAGCAAATTTAGAAGCAGTGCCCACAATCTTAGCGCCTGCCTTGGCGTACGCTCCGGCAAACTTTGCACCAATAGCTACTTTAGCAGCGATCTTCTTTGCAATAATCAATGCTGCGATAATTGCAAACTCCCCATCCGGATCCACATCCATCACTGCTGCCCCTGCAGGCTGGCCCGAAGCTAAATCGCTCCCCCGGAGCGATTCTTCACGCTTCGTCCTCCCCATGGCCAGATACGGATTGTGGAACTGCTCAGCAGGGTCTGGCAACAACCACCTTACCGTTTGATCATCATAGGTATGTGTGCTGACGTAATTCACTCTATCCTTTTAAAATACTCCTGAAGGGTTAAAGTTACCAAAGAATCGATTACAACCTGCGGCACTTGGTAAATCAATTGCTCCCCGCGATCACTGATGACTTCTGTCCAGTGGCTGCGGTTATCCATGTAAATCAGGGTATCGTTTTGGTAAATGGCAGTGGTGAGTTTATATTCTAAGAGGTGTTTGTCATCACCTACATCAAAGGCTGGAGTCATGCCCCCCCCACCTTCTGTGCGTTTAATTGACTTTGTCGATATACTGAACTGGGGCAAAACAAAGTTTTTACACAACATCTCTATTCTATGCGACGGCGCATTGGAAGCTGCCAATAGTTTATTTGGTATGGTACATTTCTTGTCGAAAAAATCTTGCTTTGAAGTACTGATCGATGATACATTAAGATTTCGTGAATAGGCCTGTTGTATGATCAGTTCAATAAAGTCTCGATTGAAATAAATTTTACCATTCGTAGATAAAAGCCCAGTAGTTTCTGTGAAATGGCAGGCTTCAATGTTTTGGATGCAAAATTCAGTTTGTCGGCTATATGATTGCGTGAAAAATTTACTTTTTCTGTCAGCGCGCGTGTATAGATCGGTGTAAAAAAAGGAATTCTTACATGAAATCAAGGACATTCCGGCAATTGCCAAGAGATAAATCGTTTTCATCAGTTGGCAAAGTTTATCATCTCCAACATCCATTTATAATAATTCAAGCCTAACTTATTGCCTTGAGAACCGTCAATCTTTATCCCTTCATATCGCTTTTTGATTGCTCCATTTATTGACCAATCTATACCTAAGTACAATGGGCTCATGCCAAAACCTATCTCTTCTGCCCATGCATGCCTTTGAAAAGCCCCACTCACTCCACCCCACAAGAACAGATCCAAATGCCCACCTTGTCTTTTCCTGAAATCTTCTTCTTTGGTATAGGCAAAGTCATAAGCATTGTTTTGCAGACCGTATTTCAAAAAGTTGTCACCGTGTTTTTTTAGTGTGTTGGTGATCAAGTTTGAATTATCAAACTTAGCCAAGGTCTTTACTCCTTCAGATTGTTTGAAAAGTGCATGCTTGCCCTTCACAGCTCCGTCCATTCCTACAAATGTGGAAAGCGCCCCGCCCACAAATTCTTGCCCACCTTGATAATCAAAGCTTGCACCATTTACGCCCCAGCTCGCGGCACCGCCTATGCCCATGCCTATGAGCTTGCTATCAAAACCTACTCCAAAAGAGCCCCCTGCATAGCCCGCTGCAAAATCGCCCAAGGTATGCCAGCCAAGCCCTTCTTCGGAGTCGTAATTGGAAATGGTGTTAATGCTGCCGCTTTTAAGACCCGCCTTTATCCCGATTTTGGTCGCAGATTTGGCTGCCACGGCACCTGCTTTGGCTGCCACGGCACCTGCTTTGGCTGCCACAGTGGCTACCTTCGCGGCTTTTGCAGCAAGGATGACTCCCTTTATGATCAAAGCTGCAAGGATTGCAAATTCTCCGTCGGGGTCTACGTAACTTACGGGGTTATTCCCCATGGCTAAGTAAGGGTTGTAGAACTGCTCCGCAGGGTCTGGCGCAAACCACCTTCCCAATTGTGGATCGTAAAACCTTGCATCAAAATCGTACATCTCCAAACCACGTCCACTGGCAAATTCACCGTTTTGCAGTTCTTTCGAGGTGTACATGTTTTTATAGCTTCCATTCACGCCATTGACACCCGAGATGGAGAGACCGTAGGGGTAATAATCGTTAAATTGGCGCACCTTGCCTTGAATCAGCGATACCATCATATTGTCGAAATGCACAGGGGCCGTTCCGCCATTGCTCACATAGGCGTGGAGGTATCCGTTTCTCTGTACCTGCATTTCGGAGCGGAGGATGGTTTCCAATTGATTGGGATTTTGTACACGGATGGCACCCGATATCGCGGGTAGTATATTCATCTGCTGATCGTAATATACATACACCACGTAGGCGTGCGGACGATCCATGTTCGTGGTGTCGATGTTGCTGGCCAACAGATTGTATATGTCAGAGCCATACCCCTCGCCCCCTATTGCCAGGATGCCAAGCTGGGATTCATTGAGAGGAAGTATACCGGCTCCACTTGAAGCTAAAGCCAGAAGCACCTCATTTACAAGTAGTCCCAAATTGTCATAAGTCTGGCCTGGTGCATTTTCTTCATAAAAATAAGAGGCACTCAGACTTACTTTTTCGCCATTTTTTACCGGCATCACGATAGAAGGGCCCATTTGAGTACCATTGGCGGCAGTGAGTCGCGCAATGCGCTCATTAAATTCCACAGAGGCATCTATGGGGTAGCCGATAGGCAAGTCTTCGCGTGTGAGCTCTACATTTTCAAAATTATTCTCTTCTATGGAAGCATATACGTCCTCCATTGTAGCCAGAAATTTATCTTCGAAAGTGGCATTCTCTTCGGTGATTACAGCACGTACATTGCCGAGGCCTGTGCTGAGCGGCGGCCACTGAGTGTAGCTTGAGCGGGTCGAAGTATAATCTTTGATAAGATATTCAAAAACAAATTCGGTCTGATTTTCAGTACTATTTGGCACCGAAAATATCTGTTTTTGGCTATATTGTGTCGTTCTCATTCTGAACTCCGAATATAGGAAATTCCGGGTAGAGTGGATTGGGGAGAAAGAAAAAATTGTCGCGGTGCACACCTTCATGGCTACCTGCAAGAAAAATGGGGCCCATGAATTGGAGTGGCTCACTGATTTGCTGGGCCGATTCTTATCCCACAATTACAAAGAACGCTATCAGCTTTTATCCGACTATTGTGGGGAAAAATAAGCTGGCTGCGTAAGTCGGCCATATGGGTTGCTCGGACGGATACAAAACAAAGACGATTCTTAGAACACTATGAATATGATAATCCACTTGAAAGACACCACACACATTGCCAAGGCGCCCAAGCCGCTCAAGCCGATACATCAGCCAAAGCATGGGAAAGAGCGTGTCTTCCCCTTTCATTAAAAAAAAACCCACCTGAAAGATTTCGGTGGGTTTTTTTGGGGGGGGTGGAGCTACAAACGGTTTGGCACTTGGCGAAGAAGCGGATTCAGAAGCACGAAACTTTCAAGCCATCACCAAA
>JBBSDD010000280.1:0-4681 GCA_038249755.1 Flavobacteriales bacterium
CCGAACCGTACATCATTTTATGGGCCGGACCTGATGCTTTCACTTCTTCCGACGCGAATATCAATGGTTTGGGTACTGGAGCTTATCAATTGCTGATCACAGATGCCAACGGTTGCACTTTTGAGGCGGCTTATGGAATCTCTGTAAATCCTGAGATTCTTGTAGTTATTGCGTCAGAACCTATCTCCTGTTTCGGTGAAACGGATGGTGCTTTGAGCGCCTCTGTAGGAGGCGGAATAGCGCCTTACACCATTTCATGGATCGGACCAGATGGATTTACATCTGCTGATACAGCAATTACCGGCCTCGGCCCTGGTATATATGAGTTTACTGTAACAGATGCTGCAGGATGTACGGCCATTTCCCAGACGGAATTAACGGCACCACAAGCGCTGGAAATTAGCAGCAATGTGCAGGCGGCAGGTTGCGAATCACCAGGGAGTCTGGGAAGTATTATGCTTATTGTTTCAGGAGGTCAGCCCGCTTACAATGTGCTCTGGAATGGCCCTGGTGGATTTTCTGCTTCGGATCTTATCATCAATGATTTGATACCTGGAATCTACGAATACGAAGTAACAGATGGCGGCAATTGTGTCACCATTGGTGAAGTTATAATTATCATGGTTGATCCTATTTTGCTGGAAGCAGATATAACGGGAATTTCTTGTTTTGGGCTATCCGATGGGGGAATTTCGATCAGTGCGTCAGGCGGATTGGCACCTTATACCTATGGGTGGAGGGGACCGAATGGATTTGTTTCCAATCAGGATGTAATAAGCGAACTCGGTTCAGGCACGTATATTTTAACCCTTTCAGATTCTGCTGGTTGCCAGCTTACATGGTCAGGTGTGGTAACGGAACCTTCTGAAATTGTAATTGCGACTTCAACTATCGACGCTACGTGCAATACGAGTGCTGACGGACAAATTGGGATTTTGCCGGAAGGCGGAACACCTCCATACATGTATAGCTGGACAGGTCCAAACGGATGGATTTCAGAGGATCAAAACCTTATTGACATTCTTCCCGGCACGTATGCCCTCGAATTGACAGATGCAAATGGGTGTATGGCCACAGCCGAAGCTTCGATTGGATTTGCCATTGAAATTATAGCAGATGCTGGAGCAGATCAAATCATCTGTCTGAGCAGTTTACCAGCCACCCTTTCGGGAAATTCCACCAATTCAGATGTATTTTACTGGTTCAATATGGCCGGAGACACCTTGAGTAATTCCAACGACCTGAACCTCTTTCTTACTGCCGGAACGTATGAATTTATTTATGAAGCCGGCAATGGGTTCTGTCGGAATACGGATACCATTTCGGTCACCCTTCCGGAAAGACCGGATGTAGACGCCGGTCCGGACATTGAAGTTTTCGCCGAGGAAATGTTTACCCTTGGTGGATCTCCCACTTCGATCTCATCTGTGAGTTTTGCATGGAGTCCTCAGGCATTTGGAAACTTTAATGCCACTGCGGCCAATCCTTCAGGGTATCTGTTGGAATCAATGGAATTGGTGGTCACAGTAGCCGATGGAAATGGCTGTATGAATTCAGACACCGTTTTTGTGAGGGTATTGCCTGAAGTTCAGATTTCATCGGGCTTTACGCCAAATGGGGATGGAACGAATGATACCTGGGTGATAGACAATATGGAACTGTTTCCCAACAATGTCGTAAGCATTTTTAACAGATGGGGTACGGTGGTATATCAAACCGCCGCTTACCGATCTGACAATGCATGGGATGGAACATATCAAGGCAATCCCGTACCCGTTGGAACATATTATTACACCATTGAACTACACGACAATCGATTTCCAAAACCATTTACCGGACCTATTACGATTTACCGTTGATTAAACATCTGACATATATCGCGCTTTTGATTCTGGTGCTCGTGGGTGCAAGCCTTCAGGCACAGCAGGTACAGCAATTTACCCAATATCAGTTTGCGGGTCTGAGCTTCAATCCGGCATTTGCGGGAGCAGATGGATACTATAATGTTACAGCCATTCACCGCACGCAATGGACCGGAATTACGGATGCCCCAAGAACGTATATGATGTCGCTCGATGCACCAGGCAAATCCGGTAAAATGGGTTATGGTGGGACATTGTTTACGGATGTGGCTGGGCCCACGCGCAGAGTTGGCTTTCACGGTACTTATGCATATCAATTTCAGGTTAGCTCCGAAACGAAAGTCTCTCTTGGATTGGCATTTGGACTTACCCAATTTTCTATTGACGGATCGCAAATTACCTTGCGGGAGACGGGAGACCGGGCCCTTACCAACGGGATGCAATCTGAACTAAAACCGGATGCTGGTTTTGGTGCCCTCTGGTACAGCAAGAAATTTTATCTCGGTGTTTCTGCCACACAAATTCTCAACAATAAACTTGATCTTTTTCCTGGTGATATGGATGGGCGCATGGCCGTGCATTATTTTGCGACAGCCGCTTACAAATTCGACCTGAATGAAGATTTCCAGGCTGAGCCATCTGTGTTGGTCAAATTCGTGAGTCCTTTGCCCGTGCAGGCAGATTTTTCTGGAAGGGTTATTTACAAAGGAACCTTTTGGTTAGGAGGTTCGTATCGCACCGGCGACGCTGCTGCTGCAATGGCTGGTTATCAGATACTGGATTATTTATCATTGGGTTATTCCATGGATTTTGCCACTTCCGACATTCGCAATTACAGCGATGGATCGCACGAGATCTTTGTAAGAATTCGCTTTGCCGGAAAAAATAATTTGAAGGCGGTCAACACTGTCGAATAATGAAAACGAATTAGAATTTGCTTTATGAAGAAAATTGCATCTTTGCAAGGTTCGAATTTACCGGGTTTTTTTGGCGAAAGCCACCCATGTAAATAAGCAGAGATACTTGTTCACCAATTGAATTTGAAACAACCTTAAACTAAAGGAAGAATGAATAAATCTGTACACATCAAAATCCTGCTCGTGCTCGTGGTGGTATGCTGTGCTTTTGCCGCTCAGGCACAACAGCGATCCCTATACACGATGTACATGTGGAATCAGCTTATACTCAATCCCGCATATGCGGGTAGCAGGGATGCCGTAAGCGCTTCTGCTGTGAGTCGCCATCAATGGGTGGGCTTTGATGGAGCGCCTTCCACACAAGTAGTGAGCGTGCATTCTCCACTTCCCAACGACAATGTCGGTTTGGGCCTGACCATCGAAAACGACCGCATCGGACCTACGAATACCACCGGTATTTGGGGAGATTTTGCTTACCGGATTCAAACGACTGAAAAGGCCAAATTATCTTTCGGACTTCGTGCGGGATTGGCAATTTACCAGGCCGACCTGCGCGATATAAACACCATTCAGCAGGATGATCCGGCTTTTATGCAAAACATCGAAAACAAAATGTTACCCAATTTTGGACTTGGTGTGTACTACTCCAGTGACAGAGGCTACATTGGATTCGCCAGTCCCACCTTGTTGGAAAATGAATTAAATGGAATGACTCCCGGAGCAAGCGAAACCGGTCTTTATAACCGACATTACTACCTGATGGCCGGGTACGTATTCAATCTGAGTGCTGACAGTGGTGGGGTGATGTTCAAACCATCTACTGTATTGCGTATGGTAGAAGGAGCCCCGGTGTCTTTTGATGTTTCAGCGATGTTTTTGCTCAAGCAAAAATTATGGTTGGGAGCCGCATACCGTTACCAGGATTCTTTTGCCGGGGTTGTGTCTTTCCAATTTACCGATCACCTGCAGGCGGGTTATTCATATGATTTCGGCACAAGCAATTTGAACAATTATCACAATGGAAGCCATGAAATTATGCTTTCATATGACTTCTTCCAAAAGGAAGTCAAGACCAAGAATCCGCGCTATTTTTAATCGTGGTAAAATATTCAATATTGAAGCCTCCCAATTTCCGGGGAGGCTTTTTTTTGCTTTGGTATTTCGGTTACCCAAAAGTCCAAATCGTATCTTTGATATGGTCTAATTCCTATAAAATGAATTTTAAGAAATATTTGAGCTCCCTCGTAATTTGTGTGGGGATCTTTTTTTCCTGTCAGGCTCCTGCCCAAAATGAATTGGCAGCAAAGGAGAAAACATCAGATCAGAAAGGAGAAGTAATCATTTTGCCTCAAAATCAATTGAGCGAAAAGCTCGAAGACCAAAAGATCCAGTTGCTCGATGTTCGCACCCTTGAAGAAGTAAATCAGGGCGTCATACCTGGAGCAATTCACATGGATTATTTGGACCAAACTGCATTTGAGTCGGTGTCGCAAAATTTGGACAAAACGCGTCCTGTTGTGGTGTATTGCGCTGGGGGTGGCAGAAGCAAAAAGGCTGCATTGTGGCTGACTGGGAACGGTTTTACGGAAGTATACGATCTGGAAGGTGGATATAATTCCTGGAATGGAGGTCAATAAAACATCATGTGAATTATGGCAGATTTTAATGAAATTATCAAAGGCGAAAAGCCAGTTTTAGTCGATTTTTTTGCGGAGTGGTGTGGACCATGTCAGACGATGGCTCCCATCCTGAAAGATTTGGCGAAGGATATTCAAGGGAAGGCAACGATTCTGAAAGTAGATATTGATAAAAATCCGGCCGCTGCCAGTGCCTTTCAGGTGCGAGGCGTACCGACTTTTATCATTTTCAAAAGTGGGAAGCCAGTATGGCGTCAGTCGGGAG
>JBBSDD010000281.1:0-4680 GCA_038249755.1 Flavobacteriales bacterium
ATTAGCGTCGAAATAGACGAAGAATTGGCTGAAGGTACAAGTCAGTTTATTATCGACCTGAACGAGCTCGAATACATGAACAGCACCGGATTAAATATCCTTCTTACCCTGATGAATATGGCGAGAAATAAAGGTGGTGAAGCCATCATTGTGGCTGCGCGTCCGCGCATTCAGTCTTTGTTTGCTGTGACCAAACTCAATTCGGTTTTCAAAATGAAGGATACCATCGAAGAAGCGAAAACCTACTTCAATGAAATGCATCAAAATAAATAAATGAATACAAAAGTCGATGTACTTCTAGGCCTGCAATGGGGCGATGAAGGAAAAGGCAAGATTGTGGATGTATTAACGCCACAATATGAAATTATCGCCCGATTTCAGGGTGGACCAAATGCCGGCCATACCTTGGAATTCAACAACATAAAACATGTCCTGCACACCATCCCATCAGGTATTTTTCATCCTGAAAAAATAAATGTCGTAGGGAATGGCGTGGTGATAGACCCGGTAATTTTTAAACGGGAAATCGATGCCCTCGAAAAAATGAATGTCGACGTCCGCAGAAGTTTGATGATTTCGCGCAAAGCGCATCTCATCCTTCCGACACATTGCGTGCTCGATTCGGCCTCCGAAGCCGAAAAAGGAAAAAAGAAAATTGGCTCAACCCTGAAGGGAATTGGACCCACTTACATGGACAAAACAGGCCGGAATGGTTTGCGAATCGGCGATCTTTTTGGTGACGATTTTGAAGAGAAATACAACCAACTCAAGAATAAACACAAGAAAATTCTCGAACAGTACGATTTCGAATACGACATTACTGAAAAAGAAAAGGCCTGGTACGAAGGGGTGGAAAAAATCAAATCGCTCAACGTCATTGACTCAGAGCACTACCTCAACAATGAACTCCGCAAGGGTCACCGTATTTTGGCTGAGGGCGCTCAGGGAAGTTTGCTTGATATTGATTTTGGAAGTTACCCTTTTGTGACCTCATCAAATACCATTGCTGCGGGAGCATGCACAGGTCTCGGCATTGCGCCCAACCGCATTGGCGAGGTAATCGGGATATTCAAAGCCTATTGCACCCGTGTGGGCAGCGGCCCCTTCCCTACTGAGCTCGAAGATGAAACTGGTGAACGGATTCGCAAGGAAGGTGCTGAATTTGGCGCTACCACAGGTCGGCCCCGTCGATGTGGATGGCTCGATCTACCGGCTTTGAAATACGCGATCATGATCAATGGCGTCACCCAATTGAACATGACAAAAGCGGATGTGCTCTCTATTTTTGATACTATTCAAATTTGCACGCATTATCAGATAGATGGGCGTACCATCGATTATATGCCCTACGATGCGCATCTGAAAGATATTAAACCGGTTTACAAGTCCATGAAAGGATGGACCACTGACCTGACGGGTCTGTACAGCGAAAATGATTTCCCTTCCGAACTCTCAGATTACATTGCTTTTCTGGAGCACGAACTTGAAACACCGATCACCATTGTTTCCGTCGGTCCGGACAGAAAACAGACCATTTTGCGCAAAGCAGTGGTGGCTTAATTTGAGGCACCACTTTTGCTTACCTGTGCGAAATGAATTTTTTCTATGCAGCTCAAACTGATACCATTTGTTATCCTGCTTTTTGCGTCAATGTCAGACGTTTTCGGCCAGGATAAAAATGTAATTGAACTGCTTGGCGCAAAATCCCTTCAATTTGATAAAAGTATGGGCATCGATGCCCAGCGGCTGATCGGTGAAGTCCGGTTTCGCCACAAAGGCGCGTTGATGTTTTGCGACAGCGCATACCTATACAATGCCAGCAATAGCATTGATGCCTTTGGCAATGTGCGCGTATTGCAGGGCGATACCCTTGAATTGCTGAGCGATAAACTGTTTTACAGCGGAAATACCCAAATCGTAAAAGTGCGCAACAATGTATTGCTGAACGACAAAGAAATGACTTTGGCCACCAATACGTTGGATTTCAATCGGAAAACCGGGGTCGCTGTATTTTACGATGAAGGTTTGATTACTTCAAAGGTCAATGAGAACAGGCTGATCAGTTGCGAGGGCATTTATAATTCCAACACAGAATTTTTTTATTTCCGGGAGGATGTCGAGCTCACCAATCCCAAATATGTCGTAGAAACCGATACGCTCGATTACGATAACCTGAATGAAATATCTTATTTTCAGGGTCCAACATTTATCTATTCAGATGAAAACACCATCTATTGCGAGAATGGTTGGTATGACACCAAAAAGGATATTTCCCAATTTAACGAAAACGCCTATCTTGACAATGGGCAACAGGTACTTCGCGGCGACAGCCTTTGGTATTGGCGCACAGGAGGATTGGGTAGAGCCTACGAAAATGTTTCTATAACCGATACAACCGAGCAGTATATCATCCGCGGTGCGTTTGGAAGCTATTTTGAAAAAACGGGAAAAAGTCTTGTCACCGGACGGGCAGAATTTATTCAGTACGATGACCTTGATTCGCTGTTTTTGCACGGCGATACGTTGCTTGCTGTCAACGACACAGCGACTGGAAACAAAATTTATGCCTATCCCAACGTGCGATTTTACCGAACAGATATGCAGGGTGTTGCCGATTCGCTGGTTTATGTCCGTGCAGACAGCATGATACACATGTTTGAAAATCCAGTTCTTTGGTCGGATCATTTGCAAATTACCGGTGATACCATACAGTTGAAAACCACAGATACCGGAATCGAAAGACTATATGTATTCGATCACGCTTTTATGGCCGATCGTGTGTATGAAGATGATAGCCTGAAATACAATCAGATCAAAGGCAAAAAACTGACCGGATATTTTCAGAACAACGAATTAAAGCGGGTATTCATCAATGGGAATGGTCAGTCGCTTTACTATGCCATGGAAGAGGCGAAGGTGGAAGTGCCGGATACCGCTGGGACGAATGTTATTGAGAAAGATTCCGTTGGTTTATTAGATATGTCTCCGGATACCTTGACCAACGACACGCTATCAGCCGATTCTCGTCAGAAAACAATTACAATCACTGAGCAAAAAATAATTGGGGTCAATAAAGCCATCTGTAGCAATATTGCCATTTATCTGGAAAATAAAAAAGTTCAAAAAATCCGGTTTTTGGTAAAACCGGACGGCGCATTTATTCCGTTATTCAAATTTGCGGAAGAAGACGCTTTTTTCGATGGTTTTTATTGGCATTCAGAGCGAAGGCCAAAAGACCGATACGACATTTTTCGGGTGGAAACGCCTGTGGTTTTGCTTCAGTAAGGTTTCCCCTCTGCCCGGGCGGTTTTTAAAGCTGTCGCATACCAGATTAATTCGTCAGAAAGCTTTTTGAAACTTTTCTCCAGTTTTTCGTCGTCCCATTTTCCATTTTCATCAAATGTTTTTCGAATGTTTGAAACCGGAACAATTGCCGAAGGTGTGACCATACCGAGCTCCCCCAATACCACCCTGGCATGAACCGAAGCGCGAACACCGCCAAATCCACCGACTGAATAGGATACAATTCCCGCAGGTTTGAAATAAAATTCCTGCTGAAAGTGATCCAGCATATTTTTTAATCCTGCTGGAAGACCGTGGTTGTATTCGCCCGTAACCAACACATATCCATCCGCAGATTCAAATAGTTCGTGCAATTTCTGCAAATTTTTTGGCGGTTTCTCATCCTTGTATTCCTTGTACATCTTATTCAGAATGGGCAAGTCATAAGCTTTTGCATCAGCCAATACGGGATTACAAACAGATTTTAACTGTTCGACTACGAAATTGGCTACATGGATACCATACCGCTTTTCGCGGTATGAGCCGTACAATACTGCTATTTTGAGTTTGGAATTTGTCATAAGAAGAAATTATCATCCGGACCGAGATTCCGGTTTCGTTCAAATTTAAGGTCCTTCAAAAGGGTCGATTTGATGTTAAGTGATAAATTATAACTCTGACGCAACCCAAAAGGAACAATGCGCGCATTGAGTTCCCAACAATTTAAGTCGACGCTCACCACAAATGTTGTCGTCGAAATTTCCTTGTTTACAAAATCATATCCAGTGTTAAAATTGACTCGAATCCGACCAAAGAATTCAATATTTCCATTCATCATCAAAGTTTGCGTGATGGCAATGGAATCAACAATAGATAAACGCTCATCGAGCATGATTGTTTCTCTCCCCCGTCGGATGTCCACCACATAGCCGAAATTAAGTGACCAAGGAACCGTAAAATCGCTGAAGAAAGGTTTTTTCACATCCAGATCGGCAGTTGTTTCCGCCATTTCACTTTCTTCCGGAATTAATCCTTCTACTGGAGTTGTCGGTATCCCTTTTTGACCTTTAAACATACTGCTGCCCAGGCCTGCGGCATTCAATGCGATGTTTCCATTTTCGAATGAGGCTAGCTGACCATTGCGGCTAAAATTGTACTCATCTACAAGTATCGGAGAACGGCTGCCTTCCCTTGCTTCAAAAGTGTAAGGATTGAAAGCAGCCCGAAAATTGATATTTGCGTATTTCGTAATTTGCGTTCTACCGCTCAGGGCGATATTCGATAATTTCAAGGAGTCAGCAGCCATATTGTAACTTCCATTCACCTGAATATTTTCGATCAGTGGCACTTTTACGAATTTATTTACCGTATCGCGTCTGCTGGCGATTTTCGCCTCGA
>JBBSDD010000282.1:0-4650 GCA_038249755.1 Flavobacteriales bacterium
GAATAAAGTAGTGATAACCATTCTCGAAGACGACATGATCGTGGCGGCAGAAATGTCCATGCAGCTTACCAGGATGGGCTACGAGATCAGCGGAATTATGGCCAAGGGAGAAGATGCGTTGGCTCACCTGGCTATGAATAAATCTGATTTGATCCTGGTCGATATCCATCTAAAAGGAACGCTTGACGGCGTGGAAATGGTTGAAAAACTTCGGGCGTTTAATAGGGAAACAGGCGTAATATACATCACTGCCAATGTGGATGATGCCAGTTATAACCGTGCTAAAACCACCAAGCCAGAAGCCTTTATCGCCAAGCCCTTCAAGCGCTTAGATCTGGCCAGGGCCATTGAGCTGGCCATTCTTCGGATGAGCGAATCATCAAGCAATGCGAAGCCACAAGAAGAAATAATGGCCAAACCGGGATTTATTCTCGACGACCGAATTTTTGTAAAGTACCGTGATCAAATGGTGAAGGTTTTCCTGCACGACATTTTTTTTGCCGAGGCTGACAGAAATTATTGCAACGTCTTTACCGCCGATAAGGATTACTTAATGATGCTTCCGCTAAAGGCTTTCGAAAGCAAGCTGAATTCAGATCGATTTATAAGAATTCATCGCTCCTACATCGTAAACTTGACGAAGGTGGATAGCCTAAGTGACCATTGCGAATTTGTAAACATCGGGAAGCGTTCATTGCCCGTGAGCCGCTCTTACAGGCCAGAATTGATGCAACGACTCAAACTCATTTAGCCGAAAGGCAAACAGCTAACCAAGGCCAGATGGCAGACTGAAACCTCACATAAGCAATACCAACCATGAAATCACGGGTACCACTCATTCTGTTTATTCTACTCAGCTTTACGCAAATGGCCTTGGCCGCAGAAACCGAACAGCTTGATACACTCCTGGAGGCGCTGAATACCGAAATTTCAGAGTTGGTGCACAGCGGGAATGACGAGGCGGTGTATAAAAAAGCACGGTTTGCTTTGGCAGAAGCCCAACGGCAAAAGGATCCATACTACATCAGCGAAGCCTATTTCCTGATGGGCAGTTGGCATTATATGAGTCCGAAATCAGAGCACAGAGATTCGATTTTGTATTACGACAAACTGGGCCTCGACTACATCCTGCAAACAGACAGCGCAGCCGCCATCAACCGTGCATACAACCGCGTGAGTGCTGATCTGATGGAGGTGGGCAATTATTCGGAAGCAGCGAAGTACCTCTTCGATCTTTTGGAGATACTGGAAGCGCAAAGCGATTATTACGAATTGGGAAATGCCTACACCAATTTGGTACTCCTGAACCGTGAAATATCGGAATACCAAACGGCCATTGCTTTCGAACAAAAGGCTATCGGGAATTTCATAAAAAGCGGTAAGCCCGATGAGCAATTCGGGCCTATACTTTACGCAATGGTTTCCTACCAAAAATTGGGCAGGCTGAATGAAGCTTTGGAAAAATCCGAAAAGCTTATTGAAATAGCCCAACGCGAAGGTGGGGAAGAAAACAATATAAACTTAGCCAAAGCCTATAGTTGGCGAGGGAGGACATACATTCTACTCGAATCTTACGACGAGGCCTTAGAAGATTACATTAAAGCGTGGAATATCATCAAAGCCATCGTGGTTGACGAGGGTGATGCAGATGGTTGGAAAGGCGGCATTGGCCTCGTCTACCAAAAGCTGGGGCAACCCAGAAAAGCCATTCCCTTTATGCGTGATTTCATCAACCACATGGAAGAGAGAGATGCCCACAAAATAGAGCCTGTAGAAGAGTTTTATTTTAGTTTATCGGAGGCCTACAAAGATATGGGTCAGATAGATTCGGCCATGTACTATTTTGAAACGGTACACGCATTGAAAACCCAAAGGCTGGAGGCAAGGCTCGATGAAGTAAAAACCGAGCTGGCCGTTCAGTACCAAACCCGCGAAAAAGATGCTACCATTCTCTCTCAAAGCGACTTGATTCGGCAGCAAAACTTGATTCAATGGTTGTCAATTGGAGTGGCGGTGTTGTTTGCCTTTATACTGATTGGACTATTTTTGATCTATAAACGCAGTCAAAAAACAGCGGCCTTGCGGCAAAAGCTCAACCAGGAATTGGCCATAAAAAACCAGCAAAACGAACTTCTGCTCAAAGAAATTCACCACCGCGTAAAGAACAATTTGCAGACTATATCGAGCTTGCTCAGCCTGCAATCAGCGCATATTGAAGACCCTCAAATACAAGGAGCTGTAGAGCAGAGTCAAAATCGGGTGCAGTCCATGGCTTTGATACACCAAAAACTCTATCAGGGTGAAAATCTGGCGGGTATCGAGATGAAGGAATACCTACAGAATTTAGGGGAAACCCTGGTAGACAGTTACAATTTGGATACGAATCGAATTGAAATAGAATACCCCATGGAGCCGGTAGAATTGGACATAGACACGGCCATTCCACTAGGTCTCATTGCCAATGAGTTACTGACAAACGCGATGAAATACGCCTTTCCGAAAAACGCCAAGGGCCACATCCGTGTGAGCCTTTTGAAATCGGGAGATACGTTCAGGTTTTCCGTCACAGACGATGGAGTAGGAATGGACTCCAAGGGGTATCCCGAAAAAGAAGGCTTTGGCATTCAACTCATCAACTTACTCGTACTACAGATAGAAGGAACTATACAGCGCACAACGCAGAATGGAATGAATACACAGATTGAGTTCACCTTGACTTAAAAAAGCAAAAGGGCGGATAGCCCGCCCTCTTCTTTGTGATAAATGAATCATTTACTTTTTTACCAGGAAAGTCATCTTTGGCTCAGAGATTACACCGGCCTCTTTTAGGATCTTTTGTCTCTCAGGCAGATTTATGACCTCGTAAAAGGTTTCGTTTCCTGGCGCCTCAAAAATCATCGTCACATCATTCGGATTGTCTGTCGCGGTGTACAGGCCGAGCAAATTTACTCCTTCCTTTTCTCTGGCTTCGTTGTCGCCGTGAAAAAACTTTTGCCATTCACTGTAATCTTGTACTTCGTGTTGTAATATTACCGTTACCATTGTTTGTGTTTTTAAATCCTACTCTTAAGGCTTTTCGGATTCGCCCCGTTTTTATAGGTGGGCTCTGGACTCCACATGAATTGATTGTCTGCTTTTTTTTAAATCAATAGATAATTACTGCCGTAGCCGCAGCCGAAACGATATTTTTATTCAAATTCTTTTCGGAGCTGCTCTTGGCGAAAAATGAATTAAAATCAGCCTCGCTTTTCCATTGACTCAGCACGTACGCCATACCCGAATCGTCGCTGAAGCATCCCGCTTGAAATCCAATTTCTCCTGACGCGGCTCTTTTTGCCCAATCGGCCATAACATGCGCTTTCCAAATATGGTATTCCTTCACCTTTTGGTAAATCAAAACGGTGACGGGAGCCTCAGGCTTTAGGGTATTGGTGCCATTGTCAAACATCAATCCGATAACACGCGGCGCTTCCTTAACTCCCGCCTTGGCATTCATTGACTTCACCTTTTCATTTGTGAAATGTGCCTGGTACGATTCCCGGTCGTTCCATCCGTTCAAAACGTGGACTTGCCTGGGTAGATTCACAGGCAAACCTACAAATGAGCTCACTTCGCCCGCTTGCGCGCGCATAGCCGACGCCCCGTCGTAAACGCTTTTCCACTGCTTCACGTCACTTACCTCTTGGATCGTCAAGGTTTTTAATTTTCCGGCATTGATGTCAGATCCCAAACCTTCGGGAGCCGTCCTTTCGCTTTTGGAATATCCAAATGCCAAGACAATCATGCCTATCGCTGTGGTTGCTAAACTGATTTTGGTTTTCATCTTTATTGATTTTAAGGTTGGTGTTTTCATTCTACAATTCTTCTACAAAGCAACTGGCATCGATAAAGTGATTGGACGCAATACCGAGTGACGCTCTTGCATTTCTGCATTGGCAGGATCATCGATGATCTCTTTGAGCTTTTGCATGTCTGTTACTTCAAGCACCAAGGGGATACCATTGGGATCGTCAACATCCCTGAATGTTTTAAACCCAGAAACTGCGGGGCAAATGCATTCACTCTGTCTTGATGTCCGCTTGACCAGGTATCAAAATTTCCGACTTTATGTCTCCCTATTACTTCAGTGCTCATTATTTTAGATTTTAAATTACTTGGCTACGCTTTACGTTTTTCGGCATACCCGATTGATTCGATAGGATCAAACTTCGAACATACCATGCCTTATCCGTTTGGGAAATGTCCGAGTGGTATGCGTCATTGTCCGAGCCGAGTCGATTAAAGTCCGAGCGAAATAAACGTGATTAAATGCGATGCAAGCGCTTATCCACTCAGCGTTCAGTTGACTGTATTCAGGAAAACGGTTAGTTCAGTGTGTGAAGTAACATCCTACAGCCATGGCGGTCATGCAAGGGAAGCACGGAGCCAATTACCCGATGGTGATTTTTAAGATTCGTATAAATTTCAGATAATGTATTTTGAGCCCTCATAAGCTTCCGACCGATAGGAAGAATTTGCTCAACACATTGTAGGAGTGATTGCTGGTTCTATGCCGATCTGGAAAATTTTTGGGAATTACCCAGCGGAGTTTTGTTCTTTTAAAGATTCGTACTTTGAGCCACGCAACGGATCCTGCACATAACATCAGAC
>JBBSDD010000283.1:0-4638 GCA_038249755.1 Flavobacteriales bacterium
TAGCTTGAAGCTGCCTTTAGACTCAAATTTACATAAAATACGCTTGGATATTAACACAGAATCTTCATGTTAAAAAAACGTTGCTGCCTGAACGCCGGCAGGCGGGCGAAGCAGCGACTCATACTCCTCAAGCTGCTTGCAGCTCTTCATTTTCTTCACCAGCTGCGAAGCAGCAACACCCCAACCTTTAATTTTCTTAATTCCTTCATTCTTCATGTTAAAAAAACGTTGCTGCATGACCGCCGGCAGGCGGGCGAAGCAGCGACCCTATCACGTTAAAAACACAAAAACAACTTTAGGCTAATCCTCCTTAAAAAACTCCAGGGCATGTAGATCAATGATGTGCACATCATTGTAATAAAAATGAAGCACATCGGCATACCCAAAACCGAGGTTGGCCATGCGCATCGCCCCTTCCTGACTCAGACCAGTGCCATGCCCAAAACCGCGACCATTGAAGTAGAGTGAATCACCACGGTCTTCAATGTCAAAGTAGGTAGAATTGAACTTCCAATCCTTCCGGATACCCTTCAAGGGGATATTGAATATGGGATCGAGGAAATATATCTGCCTGTTTTCTTGTTCGTAATTGATAGCCATCATTTCCAACAACTTGTCGCCCGATTGGTATTTAAAATTTTTGTTGAGATATTCCAGCCAGGCCGCTTTAGATACCATCCGCGACCATGCGTAATGCTCCCCTGTTTCAGAAAACTCATCCCTCCTGGGGGTAAGGTATGGCAAAGCGCTCGTCCACACCGCCTGACTGCTCACTGTTTCCCCTCCGCTGTTGCTGTGAAAGGCCGCAGTAATCAATCGCATTTCACTATCGACCAAAACTTTTCCGGCGGTCATTTCCACTGCGACCAGTATTTCAGGCACCCAGCGACACTTGCCATGGTACACCTGACTGTCCACTTCATCATTGAGATTAAATCCTTCGTGCATATACTTCCGGCGATTGCTCAACGCATACGTCCTCGAAATGACCGCCTGCACTTTGTAAAATTCGAGGTCTTTGTCCTTGCCCGTTTCGGCTTCCACAACACCGGCCACATATTTTTCGATGGACACCCGGTTGATGAGTTTGAGGCCTGTGCCATTCGCCGTAACGTACAAATGGTCGTCGTATACGCGTTCATGTCGCGAAGGATTGAGTACATAGAGCCGCAAAACCGCAGTTCCGCCCGTCCCCAACATCCGAACTTCCTTGAACTGTCCGATCACTTTTCCGGGAAGGCTAACCAGCACCAACTTCCCTCGTGTTTCAAAAGTAACGCGTTCTGTGGCTTTTAGTACGGCTTTTTTCACCCCGTCGCACATTACGTCATAGGTTCCAAACTCGGGTATCACTTGCACAGATTTGGGTTTGGCTACAGCCAAAATGCCGATAGACAATTCTTTCTGTGCAAATCCTCCTTTGAGAAAGCAAGTGAGAAAAAATAAGATGCAAAATAACCGGCTGGGCATGACTGCGAAAATAGATGAGAACTGCGGATTAGAGCACGCTCCTGTTCAGAGTTTTCCACATCAGGTCTGCGGTAAGATTGGAAGCGCCTGCACCGCCGAGTTTTTTGTACAGCAAAATGTAATCCGCGATAAGTCTCTCGCGAGCCTCCCCGGGTTGGGCGATCAAGGCAAAGGCTTGAGATAAATTTTTTAAGTTTAATTCACTTTGAATAAGTTCTATGACCACTTCCCGGTCCATGATGAGATTGACCAGAGAGATGTATTTTATTTTCACCAGTTGCCGGGCGATGACATAAGAAATGGATCCAGCGCGGTAACAAACCACTTGGGGCACCCTGAAAATAGCAGTCTCCAGGGTGGCTGTGCCAGAAGTGACCAAAGCCGCATGGCTGCAATAGAGCAACTGATATGTCTGTCCACTCAAAAGTTTAATACCTGTGCTGCCGATAAAACTTTCGTAATAATCCCTGTCTTGCGAGGGTGCACCGGCAACGATGAATTCATATTGGGGAGAATCGGTTGCCAGTTCCAGCATCAGGGGCAACATTTTGCTTATTTCCTGTTTCCGGCTTCCGGGAAGCAACGCGACGATTGGCTTTTCAGACAAATTGTGTTTTTTGCGAAAGGCGGGCAAATCGTCAAACTTCTCATTGAATTCTGCCACAGCATCGATCAAAGGGTGGCCAACGAAATGAACATCGACACCGAATTTCCGGTAAAATTCTTTTTCAAAAGGAAGAATCACGTACATCTCATCCACATGATCGCGGATCTGTTCAACCCGGCTTTGTTTCCACGCCCAAATTTGCGGGGAAATATAATAAAATACCTGTATACCAAGGGATTTCGCAAATTTGGCTATGCGCAAATTGAACCCGGGATAATCGACCAGAATAATTACATCCGGTTTGAATTGCTCAATGTCGGCTTTGCAAAATTCAATATTCTTGAGAATGGTCCTCAGGTTCATAATCACCTCCGCAAATCCCATAAATGCCAGATCGCGGTAGTGTTTGACTATTTCGGCACCCTGAGCTTCCATCAGTTCTCCGCCCCAGGCGCGAAATGTGGCATGAGCATCTTTTGTGCGCAATGCCCGGATCAGATTTCCGGCGTGCAAATCGCCGGAAGGCTCCCCTGCTATGATGTAATATTTCATGAATTGTAAAACCGCAGATATAGTACCACCGGCACATAGATAAAAATAGCCAGCAAAACCCCGCGTGCGCTTTTATACCGCTCCGTGCGTATGAAGATGAAAAACGGGACGAGATTGATAATCAGGCTGAGCGTAAGAATAGACGATTGGAAAGTGGGAACGCCCAGGAAAATATCATTGATAAAATATGACAGGGTTTTACCGAAATAATAAGACCAAAAAAAACCATACAGGATAAAGCCAATGACAGGTGCAAAGAGCCCAATTACCGCCCCAAGGGGCAGCGTATCATACTTTTTCATCTTCATAATTCCAGGCATTGAGATCGGCGATGGCGTGGTGCGCAGTCAGGTCGAATTGAACGGGAACCACAGAGACGAAATTGTGGTCCAGCGCCCAAATGTCCGTATCCTCACCTTTATCTTCATTGTGCAACTCTCCGGTGATCCAGTAATATGTTTTCCCGAAAGGGTCAGTGCGCGGCTCAAAATCATCTGCCCAGTATGCCTTCGCCTGTCGGCAAACTTTATAACCTTTGATTTGGGAATAGGGTATTTGTGGGATATTAACGTTCAGGCAAATGCCCTTGGTCAGACCGTTTTGCAAAACATTGCGAATAATGGTGCGCGCCACTTCTTTGGAAGCGGAAAAATCTGCATCCCAGCGGTGATCGAGCAGTGAAAAACCCACAGACGGTATTCCTTCCACGGCGCCCTCAACGGCTGCTGACATGGTGCCGGAATAAATCACATTGATGCTGTTGTTACCTCCGTGGTTGATCCCGGAAATGAGCAAATCAGGCCGGCGCTCCAACACCCTGTATACCGCCAGCTTGACGCAATCTACCGGGGTTCCTGTACAACTGAATGACTTGACTCCGGGATGATCGTACGTTTCGTGAAGGCGAAGAATGTTGTGTACTGTGATGGCGTGACCCATCCCGCTTTGCGGGCTGTCGGGGGCCACTACCCAAACCTCTCCAAATTCCTTAGCTACTTCAATCAGGTTTCTGATTCCTCCGGCGGTGATTCCGTCGTCATTGGTTACCAATATTAATGGCTTCTCAGGCTTTGCTGTCATACAGCGGCAAAACTAATCAAATAGGCGCATTGACATGGCAAATTGCGCGTCATTCTCACTTGATGAACTCTACTGTACCGCACCGAATTGCTAACTTCGCCGCCACATACAACCATCTTCGACCCCCTTTTATGAAACAATTTATAGAATGCGTGCCCAATATTTCCGAAGGCCGCGATATGCAAAAGATCAACACCATCGCCCGGGAGGTGGAAACGGTGGAGGGAGTAAAACTCCTCGACATCGACCCGGGAAAGAGCACAAACAGAACAGTAATTACCTTCGTGGGTGACCCGGAAGCGGTGATAGAAGCGGCCTTTCGCCTGATCAAAAAAGCAGCAGAACTCATTGACATGAGCAAGCACAAAGGCGAACATCCCCGCATGGGGGCCACCGACGTGTGTCCGCTCATACCTATCGCTGGAATTGAAATGGATGAAGTCGTAAAATATGCGCGCAAACTCGGCGAAAGGGTGGGTAAAGAGTTGGGAATTCCAGGATATTTTTACGAATACGCCGCCACGCAACCGAAAAGGAAAAATCTCGCTTTTTGCCGGCAAGGCGAATATGAAGGCCTTGACAAACTCTCAAATCCCGAAATGAAACCCGATTTTGGTCCTGCAGAATTCAGCAGCGCGGTAAAAAAAACCGGCGCCACAGCCATCAGCGCAAGGGACTTTCTGGTGGCTTACAATGTAAATCTCAATACGACTTCAACACGCCGGGCCAACTCAATCGCATTCGACATCCGCGAAGCCGGAAGAATAAAGCGCGAAGGCGATCCGCTCACAGGCAAAGTTCTCACAGACGAGAATGGCGAACCCCTGCGGGAGGAAGGCACCTTGAAAGCGGTAAAAGGGATCGGCTGGTACATCGAAGAATATGGCATTGCCCAATTGTCACTAAACCTCACCAATATCAATATCACA
>JBBSDD010000284.1:0-4602 GCA_038249755.1 Flavobacteriales bacterium
ATTGGTGCTGGCTGAGGCCAAGGCAGCAGATATTCGCAATGATTTGCAGCAAGTGGGAGAGCGGTTTGGCAGAATTCGGGCAGAAAGGGAAGTGCAAAGGCAAACCGCAGAACGTTTTTTAAATATGCAGTTGGCCGCACAGGCAAGGACAGAAGAGATATTCAGGGAAAGGCAGATAATTCTGGACGCGTTGTCGGCAGTAGCGCGCAGGCAGCAGGCCATTCAGTATATGATGGGGAAATTGCGGGAAGTGGGATATCCCTGCGGCATACAAACGAGTGAATTTGAAGTTTCATCTCAATCTTTATCTGTGGAGGAACAAATATTTACAATCGTAGAGCAGATGCCAGAATTTCCCGGTGGGCAGGGGCCCATGATGAATTATATAAATAGGACCATTAAATATCCCAGATCGGCAATGGATGCCGGGATTGAAGGAACAGTTTATATAAGTTTTGTGGTGCAGACGGATGGAAGTATTCGCAATGCGGCTGTAATTCGCGGCTTTGATCCTGCCTTTGATGCTGCAGCACTTCAAATGGTAAATAATATGCCAAGGTGGACTCCGGGAAGGCAACGGAATACCGTGGTTCCGGTTCAGTATAATTTGCCGGTGAAGTTTGAATTGAAGTAGATTGGGAATTGCGATTTGCCCGCCGGCAGCAGGCTGGCGATTTAACAGCGGTCACCGTGTTTTGCGGCCGCCGGGCGCATGCGCGGGCAGGGAGCCACGTTTTTTTAACATGAAAAATGAAGGGATGAAGAAAATTAAAGGTGAGGTGTATGTACAGGCGGCTGCACCGCTGGTGAAGAAAATGAAGAGCTGCAGGCAGCTTTGGAGGGGTGGGTCACTGCTGCGCCCGCCTGCCGGCGGTCAGGCAGCAACGTTTTTTTTAACATGAAGGCGTTAAGGGAATGAAGAGTTGGGTGGGGCGCTGCTTGGTTGGCAATTGGGAATACGGGTGCGGTTACGCTTCTTTTATGTATGCGTATTTTATTTTTTATTTGTATTCATGAGGCGCAGCGCGTCTTCATTCCAGCTGTTGAACTTACACCATGCCCATCGTGTTACATTTGTAGCTGGCTGCTTTAAGCTAAAACTAAAAAACCAACGTTACTGCGCAAGATTCTGCATATCGATATGGATGCGTTTTTTGCATCTGTGGAGCAACGGGACAACCCCGATCTGCGGGGCAAGCCCGTGGCTGTGGGAGGATCGCGTGCGCGCGGGGTGGTTGCTGCGGCGAGCTATGAGGCGCGGGAGTTTGGGGTGAGGTCGGCCATGCCCTCTTCTCTTGCGGCGCGCAAATGTCCGAACCTCATATTCGTCCCACCACGCTTTGAAGTTTACAAGGAGGTGTCGCAGCAAATTCGCGATATATTCTATGCATATACCGACCTGGTGGAACCGCTCTCGCTCGATGAGGCCTTTCTGGACGTGACCGAAAACAAGCGCCAAATGAACAGTGCCACCGATATTGCCCGCGAGATTCGCCAGCGTATCTATGATGAAACGGGATTGACGGCCAGCGCGGGGATCTCGGTAAACAAATTTATCGCAAAGGTGGCCTCGGATATCAATAAACCGAACGGTCAGAAACTGATTCACCCGACGCAGGTTGATGACTTCACAGCCAATCTCGAGATCAAACGCTTCTTTGGTATCGGTAGGGTGACCACCGAAAAGCTGAACGGGATGGGTATTCACACCGGGGCAGACATGCGCCAGTATACACGTCCGGAACTGGTGCAGCTTTTCGGGAAGAGTGGTCGTTACTACTATCATATTTGTCGGGGCGAGGATGAGCGCCCTGTGCGTCCAGACCGTATTCGCAAGTCGGTGGGGGCCGAGCGGACCTACAGCGAAGACCTTTCTGAACTGGCCGGACAGATGGATGCCTTGAGACGCATCGCCGAAGAGGTGGGCAGGCGGATGAAGCAAGGCAAGTACCGCGGCAAGACCATTACCATTAAGTTGCGGTACAGCGACTTCACCACCCAAACGCGCAGCCGCTCCATCGACCATTTTACCGATAAGGAGGCCGAGATTTACACCATCGCCTCAGAACTACTCGAAGGCCATCCGCGCGCACAAGCCTTGCGGCTTTTGGGGATCTCTATCAGCAATCTCGATACGGAGATTCAAAGCACAGGTGGTCAGCTGACGTTGGATTTTTAGGTTGGGGTGTGTTGTGTGTTAGCCGCTGTCCAAAGCGGTCAACGCTATTTTACTGAACCTCATCCATCCAAAACCCATAAATCATCACCATGGCCAATGTGTCCAGCTCGCAATATTTCAAAAGGCCTTGAACAATGCGCTCTCTTTCCATTTCGGTGATGTCTTCAAACTGCATTTTGGCGAAAGCCGTCATGGCTGCGCCGCCATCAGCAATAGACTCATCGCTGATTAAATCCACCTTTTGATCATCCGATAAATCTTCAAAAATCGAGGGAAGCAATGTGTATGGACTTTTTATTTTTCCTTCCATATCAAGTTGAATCCACTTCCAACCGTCCTCAAAATTTGAGCTTTTGATCTCGCTGGTTTTGCCATAAATGGCCTGCGCATATTTATTTTGAATAAAAGCAGACCTTGACAAAACGGCTGGCAAAACTGCTTTTATAGAATTGGACCCTTTTGTTCCTGGATCAAAGAAATAGTCTTTTACCATCCTGTTCATATCCACCATATCCCGTGCACCAATCCTTTTTTTAGATTTGGAATTGGTGATGGTGTGAATAAATTCCATGAGTGCTTCTTTATCGGGAACCGAAACAGCGTCTGCTTCTAAGAGCTGCGCGTATATTTGATTGAGTACCGTATTCTCATGCGCTGCGAACCGAAATACCGTTCCATCATCTGCTGACAATTGATCTTTTAATGCGCGAATAAAATGGAAATTGGGAAAGACTCCTTTGCGGGTTTCGATGAATTGCCCTTTGTGTTCAATGCGGCCATCTGCATGCATGATATGATGTGAGAATTGAAAAGCGATTTGTTCATAGGGTCTCTGACCTGCGTAAAATGGAATGGCAACCATGGAGGTTTCAAAATCTATAAAATGCAAGGGGAAAATGAAGGTTGACATCTCTTTTTTTAAGCCATCCCTATCCAAATAGAAGGTGTCATCCTTGTTTTGGACTTTTTCTACCTGCAACCACTGCCGTTCTTGTGCCGAAAGCACACCATTTGCTTTTGGTTGAATATTTTCTCCAATATGGTGTTTGTGGAGGTCTTCCATAAAAATGATTCCTTCTTCAAACAGCTTTGCTTTTTTCCGGAAATTCCAAATATCTGTTGTTCGCGGTTTATTGAAATCGCCGTCTGTCCAGCCTTGTTGATGTTGCCAGCATTCTTTGAGCCCGGATCGCTTTTCCTGGTTACTCCCTTGAAATTCACAACCAAAACAGTGCACACCTATGGGACTGATTATTTTTTCATCCCTGGCATACTTGTCTGCCCAGAGGTTTATTTTTTCTTCAAACAAGATTTCCGGTTTGTCTTTTTGATCTTCGTCATTGATGATTTTTTGTGCGATGTCATCCACATTTACGGAAGTGAGAATCTGGGTGCCAACCGATGCCAAACTTACCCCTGCAGACACTTCTACATGCTTCCTTCCTTTTTCGTTGGTTTTAATCTGAAACAACTGATTCAACCCATTTACAGAGGCGATTTTCGATTTGTCAGCAAGCATGAGAAAAGCAGTTACCTTGCAATTTGGAAATGCTTTTTCCGTGACATATTTTTGAAATGCCACATCTTGTAAATACGGATTCCAGCCACTGTCCACGAAACCCGCCTTGTTTACAAAACTTCGCGAACCATTGCCATCAAATGATTTGGCTTTTACCTCAATCAGGTTTATCCGATTTCCGATTTTCTCGAGTACATCTACGCGTATAAAAAGGTTCCCGTATAAAATAGCTGCTTCATACACAATGACATTTTCCTGTTGCAACAATTCATGCGTGCGCTTCAGCGGGGCATCATAACCCGATTCAGTGATATCATGGCCATTGGGGTAGTAACACCTGGCCAACTCCCCAACCTGATACCCGCCTTCAGCGAGCGCCTCCATAAAGGAATCGCTCTCTTGCTTGTTCTCATACATCGACTTACCCGTATAGTAGAGCTTCGTGGGGCAGTCTAAGGCGAGCTTGAATCTGGATTTTGTGAGTGGGCGCATGTTGATTTATTTCGTTTTAAAGGACTTGTTTTTTGGGTTGTAATTTAGAAGGGAATTATTGGTAAAACAAGGGGTTGATATGGGTTGTGGTTTATATTGGGGTAAAGATGGGGGAAATGGGGGGAAGGGAAATGGTGGCTTTCTCTTTCGCTTGCAGGCAAAGGAAGTAGGGGAGGACGTAATGTATTTACGTTCTCAGATTAAGTACAAAAACATTCATGGAAGAAGCACTTTTAATTTTATCATGCGGTTGTGAGGACGAAAGCCGGAATGGCGGTTTTGACCTGGGGTCAATTTTGACGCCAGCCTGTCGAGCAGGGAATGGGGTCAGTACGAACGGAATCGGGGTTGGAAAGGACCAGATTGTCTATCAGGGGCCTGGCAAATTGGGTTGCAGACAGCAATAAAGACA
>JBBSDD010000285.1:0-4597 GCA_038249755.1 Flavobacteriales bacterium
GAAAGCTTGCGCTCCGGGAGTTTTATCAGGTCCCAATCTTCTCTTTCCAATAAGTCAAAGAGCACATCCTTGCCACGCGCCACCACTTTCACCGCGTGCCCTTTTGCCGAAAGGATGCGGATGCTGTGCTTGAAATTGTGGTAATGGGCGGGGTGGCCAAGGTAGAAAAGGAAAAGCATGGACAAATGTAAAATCTTGGGGGTGAATGAACACTATGTGGTAAATCTTGATGACAATGGGCGGGCGTATTCCAGTGAACTGAGGCTCAGAATAGCCCCCGAAGCCTTTCTTTATGCCATTCATGTCAAGCAGGAGATTGAAGTGGCCTGCAGCCATTCATAATTTCATCCTTTCGCGCAGGAATCAGAGTTTTATTATTCCCTAAGCGACATTGCTTTCAATAAGCTTGTGCGTGCGTAACTGCTCCATCAACCGCTCAAATGAGGTGACTGTCACATTTTCATTGTGGGTGTAATCTTCAGCTACGGCGTGCGTCACCACCAACACCGGTATATTGCCGAGGTCGGCCGAAGCAATGGTGGTGCCCCGGGTGATGGTGGGCGCATTGGAGAGCTTTATTTCGAGCCCGATCACAGGCTTCATGCCTTTCACCAGCACGAAGTCGAGTTCGGTACCGTCGTGGGTGCGGTAGAAAAAGGCCTCAACCCCTATTTTGAGTCTTGCCATGACCTGCTGTATTACAAAACTTTCCCAGGAATGGCCCTTTCCGGGAAATCCGTCAAGCGCTTCACGGTCTTCTATTCCCGCGAGGGCGTGATACACGCCAGTATCCCGGATATAGATTTTTGGGGCTTTTACGATGCGCTTTTGGACGTTTGTGTGATAGGGCTCGAGGCGGCGAATGATGAAGGCATTTTCAAAAAAGTGCAGGTAGCGATGTAGGGTTTGTACGTTGATGCCCATGGCATTCGAGAGGTGTGCATAGTTGATCAATTGGCCCTGCATCTGGGCAATCATCCTAAGCAGGTTTTTGAGGCGGGTACCCGATGCGGAAAGGCCCAAAATGGCGAGCTCCCGCTCCACATAAGTCTGGATAAACTGCTGCCTCACCTCCATACTCAGGGCATCGCCGGGTTGCAGCAATGCATTGGGAAACCCGCCCCGCAGCCACAATTGGTCATAGTGGTATCTGCCTTTCACTTCCTGATACATCAAGGGGTGCATTTCGAGGTAACCTATTCTGCCGGCAAGGCTCTCAGAGCTTTGGGCGAGCAGTTCGGGGGAGGCTGAGCCAAGGAGAATGAATCGGCCATTTTCCCTGCGCTTGTCAATGACGGACCGAAGCAGGACAAACAACTCGGGTTTCCGTTGCACTTCGTCGATGATGATGAGCTTGTCCTGACGCGCATTGAAATACTGTTCCGCATTGCGCAGCTTCACAAGGTCTTCGTCCGACTCAAGGTCGAGGTAGATGGCCTCACGGGGGTACTGCTCCAGCATGGACTTTACCATGTGTGTTTTGCCAACTTGCAGGGGCCCCACGATGGCCACGCAGGGAAACAATTCCAGGTACGCCCTGAGCCGGCTTTCCAGCAACCTGTCAAATACGAACGTATCCATAATACCGAAAATCTACTACCAATGTAACACATTTTCGGTATTAAATCAAAATAATACCGAAAATCATACAATAGACTAACAGATTTTCGGTATTAAATCTTCCGACGGTCTTTTTCCGGAGATTTTGGTAAGGGCTTCTTTTCGACTACCGCACGCAACGATTCTGCCATGGCCAATAACATCCACGCATTTCCCCAACGCATATAACTCGTGCGGTCGGTGAAATTCTTGTGCTTGCGGTAGTGAAAATATCCGCGCTTGTCCTGAAAATGGTCAAGTGTGTAATCCATCACCGATTTGGCGAGTGAATCTGCACGGCGGCTTTTGCTGTAGGCGTTATAGCGCAGGCTGGTAAGAATACCCTGCGCCTGGTGGTGGATATCGGTGGGATAATTTCCCGGAAGGCGCCACAAAGCCCGGCCCTGGCTGGTAAATTGGTTTTCGCGGTAAAACTCAAATCCATCCTGAAGCGCCCTTTCCACCGTTTCCGGATGGTAATCTATATTATCGGAAATGGACAAAATGCTGTCGAGCACAAAACCCTGGTGGAAGTCGATTTGCACGCGCTGCTTGCCAGTGGTCAGATTTTCACTGTAGTTCCAACTTCCATCGCTTTTCTGACGCGCAATCACGGTATCAAGCGCCTTGCGGGCAATGGTGGCGTAGGTTTCCTGTTTCGTATGTGCATAAGCGAGACCATAAGTCTGCGCAGCGAGCAGGGATGCGTTGTAGCAAAAATCGGGTTTTACCGTGCTGTAACTGATCGCGTAAAAGTTTTCACGCTCCGTATGTTCGAGCGCTTCGCTGAGAAATACACAAACCTGCTCAAGCGCTGCAAGGGCGCGTTTGTCGCCGTATTGGCGATAATACGAGTCAAGTCCCTGGGCCACAAATCCACTCACCACCGAAGTCGGCGACCAGGCAGGCAGGAATTTTTCCGGACTCGCCCAAGGGAAGGGATATCCCCAGCACATGCCAGGCATATCGGGCGTTTGCAGTTCAAGCAATTTCTCAAATAGCCAGAGGCATTTGGTCTTGTTTTCTGAACTTTTGGGCAGAATGCTGTAGCCTTGCAAAAACAATCCGAGTGCCTTTGGATTCCACATTCTCGGGACACCGATCAACTTGCGCAGGTTCAGCGGATTTCGCTTGGCGATCTGGATAGCGATCACCGACGGCCACTTCCCGAATTTCCGGAAGGGAATGGGACTCGTGAGCACATCGTAGGGGTCGTAACCCTTATACTTGCGGCGCGCGACGTACATCTCCAGATTTTGAAACGAGCGCTTGAGACGGATCAGTTCGTTTGGGGAGAGCTCCATTCTTTTTCGAAGGCTGTGAGTTGGATTTGGGCGCCACCGCGGCGTATGCTTTCCAGAATGGCAAAAGTGGCAAGGGTGGCGTGCAGGCTTTCCTTTACGGAAATGGGAAAGGGCTTGCCTGCTTTGAGCGCTTCCGCAAAAGCTGTGATTTCAGCGGCGTGTCCTTTGTCTTGCTTGCCGGCCTTCAATTTTTCTGATTTTCCACCGTGAATGGTCAAGGATTTGAAATCGTCGATCACCGCAGAAACCCCACCCGAAAAAACTTCGAGGTATTCCTTTGAGAGATTTTTGCTGCCATTGCTGAAGTAGGAAATATTGGCCACCGAGCCATTTTCGAAAGTGAGTGAAGCCACGAATGTGTCGTGGTTTTGCGGCTCCGTTTCGAGTGCAGACGCCGAAACACTTCTGATTTCACTCCCTGCAATAAAAGCGCACAGATCAATAAAATGACAAGCTTCGCCGATGATGCGCCCACCGCCCACTTCCGGATCGTGCACCCAATGTTCGGGCGGCACGTTGCCAGCGTTGATGCGGTATTGGATGGCCACCGGAAGTCCGGAAAGCCGGGATTTAAGTTCTTTGATATGCGGTGCAAAACGACGATTGAAGCCCACCATGAGATCGGATGAAGACGGATTGCGCAATTGCGTCGCCATCGTCACGTATTCTTCCATGGTAAGGCAAAGCGGTTTTTCGAGAAAAACCCTTTTTCCGGCTTTCAAAGCTTTCAGCGCAAGTGGCGCGTGCGAGTCGTGGCGGGTGGCTATGACCACAGCTCCGGCATTGCTTTCCAGCAAAATTTTGGGGTCGGTTACCGCTTTCGCGAAACCGTATTTCTGGCGGGCGTCTTCGGCGGTGTGTGGTCTGGAAGTGAGCACAGCATCAAGTGTCAACAAATTTTTGAGATGCGGGAGCAGAAAATTTCCCGCAAAGGAACCCGCGCCCATCAGGGAGATGGTGTCTGTTTTTTGCGTTTTGGGCGCCGTTTGGATTGCTGGTTCGGACAGTATTTTTTCGGTATCGTATTCCAGCAGCACACCCATCGTGGGCGAGGCCGGATTGAGAATCAGGTCAAAAGCCGATTTCGCTTCCGCAAATGAAAAACGGTGCGAAATAAGGTCGTCGAGTTTGACAGCGCGACTTCCGAGCAGGCTTACAAATGCCATCATATTCCTGTTTTCAGTCCAGCGCACCTGCCCGATGGGATAGTCGAGTCCTTTTTCTTCGTAATTGGCATCGTAGCGTCCGGGGCCGTAAGAAGTGCTCATGAGCAATTCGAGTTCCTTTCGGAAATACGTTTTTCGGCTGAAACCAGTAGGCACATTGCCCACGATCACCACCTTGCCATGATGACGGCAAAGATCTCCAGCGAGTTCCACAGGATCGAGCGAAGATGTACCCGCCGTGATAATCACTGAATCGGTGCCATGGCCGTTGGAGAATTTTTTGACCATTCCGCTGAGCATCTCGTTACTGCGCGTGGTTGCTCCATCCGCCCCTGATTCCAAAGCAAGGTCAATCAGATCTTGTCGCAAGTCGATTCCGAAAACATTGACGCCGGCGGCTTTCAGGATACGAATGGTAATTTGACCGATGAGTCCGAGGCCGATCACGACGCAGTTTTCACCGATTTTTAGTTCTGCCCGACGAATGCCCTGCATGGCGATGGCGCCGATGGTGGTAAACGCCGCTTC
>JBBSDD010000286.1:0-4590 GCA_038249755.1 Flavobacteriales bacterium
AAGCATTTCAGAATTCAGCACGCGAATTTTTCTCCCTGTTGTTTCGATCAGGCCTTCTTTTTTGAAATCATTGAGCAGGCGGATGAGTGACTCCGTGGCTGTGCCGATAATATTGGCGAGGTCTTCGCGGGTGAGGTTGATTTCTATTTCACCGGATTCTTCCTGCTCCAGTCCGTAGGTGTCTTTCAGCATCAGTAGCGCCAATGCCAACCTTTGGCGAACGCTGCGCTGCGCCATTTCGGTCATTTTACTGGACAGTGCGCCCGTTTCCCGGCACACAGCCTGGAGTAGATCCATATAAAAATTGGATCCCGGTCTCAGGAGCGACAAGAAGTCTTCTTTCGGAATAAAACAAAGAATACAATCATCGATAGCCTCTGCCGTGAGACCGTACAATTGCTCCGAAATCAGTGACTTATAACCCAACAAATCGCCGCCACCTGAGACTTTAATGATCTGCTCCTTTCCGTCTATTCCGATGTGAAAAACTTTGATTCGGCCTGCATTGATACAAAAAACGCCCATGGGCCTTGTTCCTTCATGGAAAAGCACTTGTCCCTTTTTATATTTGGTACAGGTTCGGTTGGCGTCTACACGATCAATATCTGCCTGGTCGAGCGACTTAAAAAGGGAACGGTGGTGTGATTTGCAAAATTCACAACTCGTTTGTGATTCAACTGATGTTGGATGACTCATGCTGTTGTGGGATTTTGGTGACTCTAAAGGTAATATATCTGGTAAGTCGACAGCGTTAAAGGTTTACAATTCAGTTTTTGCCGATAAGGCCAAATTTATCAAAGAATTTTCCAAAATTTTCTGTCGCATTAAAAAGAATTTTTTTTGATTTGACTGACTTGGTTACCTTTCTTGAATGAAAAGATTTGAATCAAACTTTCGGCAGGCCATCCCACCCTCAGAACTCGTGCTGAATGGGGATGGAAGCGTCTACCATTTGGCTTTAAAGCCGCATCAGATTGCCAATACGGTCATAGTGGTAGGCGATCCGGGACGGGTGAATAGGATTTCCAGCAGATTTTCCAAAATCGACCACAAGGTCGAAAACCGTGAATTCCTTACCCATACCGGTGTGTATAACGGAATGCCCATATCTGCACTGAGCACCGGTATCGGCACCGACAATATCGATATCGTGATGAATGAGCTCGACGCGCTTCGCCACATCAACCTCAACACCCGGGTGCCCAATGTAGAACTGAATCCCTTGCGCATCGTACGATTGGGAACGAGTGGAGCACTTCACGCGGATATTTCACCAGGTAGTTTTGTGCATTCAAACTATGCGGTCGGTTTGGACGGCGTATTGCACTTTTATGATCTGCCATTCGAAAAAGACGAAATTGAATTGGTGGAGGAGTTTGTCAAAAACACAGGTTGGAATTTATCAGGATTGCGGCCCTACGCTGTGCGAAATGATCTTGCTTTGGGCGCACTTTTCCAAAAAGATTTCCACCAGGGAATCACCGTTACTTCCTGTGGATTTTACGGACCACAAGGCCGTGTATTGCGCTTGCCGGTGGCCATGCCAGAATTTAATCAGCGGATGTCAGATTTCAGCTTTCGCCAAATCCCCCTGGCCAATTACGAAATGGAAAGCTCCGCCCTTTTCGGACTCGGCGCCGCCCTCGGACACGCGTGTACAACTGTCTGCGTGGTGGTGGCCAACCGAATCCAAAACGCTTTCCTCCCCGATCACCACGAAGCCATTGACATGCTCATCGATGTGGTACTCGAAAGGTTGTCGGTCGATTAACAACACATTGGTAATAATTCTGTAACACTGTCCATCATTCCGTGGCTCGGGCACCTACATTTAGTGGACAACAAATTGCCCACCTCCAACGTAATAAAAGGGTCATGAATGTAAAAGAAATCGATGCCCTCATTAGCCTGATCGACGATCCGGATATAAGTGTGTACACCCATGTGCGCGAGCGGATCGTTTCGTATGGCGAGGAAATTATACCACGTTTGGAAAATTTCTGGGAAATCAATTCTTTCGGACTCGAATTTCAACAACGCATCGAAGACATCATCCACGTCATTCAGTTTGATGCGGTCTACAAATCGCTGGAACGCTGGTCGCGCCAGGGTGGTTCCGATCTTTTTGAAGGCGCGCTCATGGTGGCACGGTATCAATATCCCGATCTGGATGAGACTGATGTGCGCGACAAACTTTCGAAACTGCGTCAGGATATTTGGCTGGAACTGAACGATGAATTGACTGCCCTGGAAAAAGTCAAAGTGTTCAATCACATCTTATTCGAGGTGCACGGCTTTCGCGGAAACAAAAAAAATTACCACGCTGCCCAAAATTCATACATCAACAGTGTGTTGGAAACGCACAAAGGCAATCCGCTCAGCCTGAGCATCATTTACATCGTTTTGGCGGAGAGCCTCGGCGTACCGGTTTATGGTGTGAATCTGCCCAATCATTTCATTCTGGCTTATGTCGATGAATTTAACATCATGCAGTTTCTGGAAAGCAAGCTGAATCCGAATGCTGAAAAAACAGACATTCTATTCTACATCAACGCTTTCAGCAAGGGCACCATCGTGCACCGCAACGAAATCACTTCGTATATCGAACAAATAAAAGTTGATTCGAAGCCCGAATTTTACAATCCCTGCGACAACCGCACCATCGTATTGCGGCTGATTAACAACCTGATTTTTTCTTACGATCGTCTCGGTTATCCCGAAAAAGTGGAAGAGCTCAAAAAACTCTTTCACGCAGTCGAACAATTTTCGCTCAAACACCTACCCTAGCGCGTTAGTGCGATGCGCTGAATGGTTTTGCCGATGATGCGCATGTCTTCGGCAAAACTCCTCCGGGAAATATATTCAAGATTCAGCGCGAGCTTGTCCGGCATGATTTCTTCGAGATATGTTTTGCGCGGATCAGAACTTTTAGCCAACATTTCACTTTCCGTAAAATACGAGAGCGAAGCATAATCGGTGATTCCGGGTTTGACTTCCAGCACGCGCAATTGCACTTTGTCGTAATGCGACACATATTCCGGGACTTCCGGTCGCGGACCTACTACACTCATATGACCCAACAAGACGTTATACAATTGGGGCAATTCATCGAGTTTATACTTCCGTAAAATATAGCCTACCCTGGTGATGCGCGGATCGCGTGCGCCGATGGTCAGTTTTCCTTCCTTTTCGGAAAACGGCTTCATGGTCCGAAACTTAAAAAGCCCAAACAACCTGGCTTTTTGGCCTACGCGCACCTGAACAAAAAATGGACTTCCAGGCGAATCGATGATGACTGCGAGCGTGATAACAACCAACAACGGGCTGAGGATGATGATTCCCAACAATGCAGCCATCCGGTCGAAAATGGCTTTGACCATCAGTCTAAAACAGCTTTGACAGATTTCGCCACAGCTTCCACCACTTCAGCTACCTGCCGGTCCGTGAGATTATAGTACAATGGCATACTGATCTCATTTTCGTATTGCGCCAGGGCCGCAGGATAATGGCCCATTTCAAATCCCAGATTGCGGTAAGCTGTGAGCATGGGCAGCGGAATGAAGTGCACATTGACAGCTACATCCTTTTCGGCAATGGCCTGGATGATGGCATCGCGCTGCGTCTCAGTGATATTCCTGATGCGCAATTGGTAGAGGTGATAAGAACTCTCTGTATCTCCAAATCTAAAATCAGGTGTAAGAGCCCACGGAAATTGAGCAAATGCCAGATTGTACGCGCCGCATATTTCGCGCCGACGGGGAATCGTTTCTGTATCGTACCGCGCAAGTTCCACCAGGCCAATCGCCGATTGAATATCAGTCATATTGCATTTATACCCCGGCGCAATTACATCATAACGCCAGGCACCTTTTTGGGTTTTGGCGAGGGCATCCTTGTTTTGACCGTGGAGGCTCATGGTGTTGAGCCATTGATAGGCCTCGTCATGGTTAAAACGATCGGGCAAATTTAAACAGACCGCGCCGCCTTCGGCTGTGGTGAGATTTTTAACAGCGTGAAATGAAAATGCGGTACCATCGGCGACACTCCCCAATCTCCGGCCTTTGTAACTTGCACCAAATCCATGTGCCGAATCGGCCAGAAGCAGGATGCGTCCAAGCAAACTCTGAATAGCAGAATTGGCCGAAAAAGAGCGTATGATTTCGGGATCTTCAACGATGGCCCTCAAGCCGTCATAATCGCAGGGTAAACCGGCAATATCAACAGGAACAATCACTTTGGTGCGTGGCGTGATGGCCTCGCGTACCTTTTTCGGATCGAGGTTGAAATGATCTGGCAAACAATCGACCATCACAGGCGTAGCGCCGCAATGGATCACCACATTTGCCGTAGCGCAATACGTGTACGCCGGGATAATCACCTCATCACCAGGACCAACTCCAAACCAGCGCAGCACCAGCTCGATACCCGCGGTCGCGGAATTGAAACAGATGGTTTTTTTGGCGCCGGTATATGCCGATATCTCCTTTTCGAAGCGTTTGGTTTTCGGGCCTGTGGTAATTCATCCCGACATCAGCGTATCGGCCACTTCATCCACAATTTTTTGGTCCATACGGGGCGGCGAAAAAGGAA
>JBBSDD010000287.1:0-4584 GCA_038249755.1 Flavobacteriales bacterium
ATTCGTGGATATGATTTATACAATGCCAGATTATTCCCTATCGTTTGCCACAATTTCCTGAATATTCCGGTACTGCCCGTGAAATGCAATCCGGCAAAATCCCGGTGTTTAAAAACCACTGCACCTGCGTCGGGTCCATCGACGGTTATCATATTGATTACACCATCAGGCAAACCGGCTTCCCGGAAAATGTCCATGATTATTTTGGCTGAATAAACCTGACTGTCAGCGGGCTTCCATACACAAACATTTCCCATAAGGGCTGCAGCGGCTGGAAGATTGGCTGCTATAGATGTAAAATTGAATGGTGTAACGCAAAATACAAAACCCTCCAGCGGACGATATTCCAACCTGTTCCACATTCCAGGGTTGCTGCCGGGTTGATTGCTGTAAATTTCTTCCATGTAATAGACATTGAAGCGCAGGAAGTCAATCAGCTCACAAACTGCGTCTATTTCGGATTGGTAGGCATTTTTACTTTGCCCTATCATCGTTGCTGCATTCATCATGTATCTGTAAGGTCCGGCCAGGAGGTCGGCAGCTTTCAGAAAAATAGACGAACGGTGTTCCCAGCTCAAATCCCCCCAGGCGATGCGCGCCTGAAGTGCAGCCTCAATGGCTTGTTTTACGTGTTCGGTTGTACCGTAATTAAAATGTCCCAATATGTGCTTGTGGTCGTGGGGAGCGCTGAGCGGTTTTTTATTGTCAGTTCGCACTTCTTTCCCGCCTATGTACATAGGTATATCGATCGATTTTTCAGCCATCATCTTGTCGAAGGCTTTCTCCAGATATTCTCGTTCTTTAGAGCCGGAGGCGTATTCGAAAACAGGTTCGTTAGATGGAAATGGAATTTGATAGACTCCTTTTGGCATGATGGTCAATTTTAAGTTCTGAATTTTTAAAGCCCCAAAAGTACGAAACATTGCCAGAGACTTCCCGCACGAATCATTACCGATATTGTCGATTTCATTTTTAGTACTTTTATCGCATCCCGACACCCAATTTGAAAGAAACACCCTATCCACGGCTTATATTACTGATGATTGTCTTTTTCCTGGCCTCACTCCATTGGGCAGCAGGGCAAACTGTGCAGTTCAATTCCATCTCGTTGAAAGATGGCTTGCCACAGGCTTCTGTTACTTGCATTATGCAGGACAGGGATGGCTTTGTGTGGGTAGGCACGCAGGATGGCCTGAGTCGGTATGATGGGTATTCCTTTGTGACCATTCGCAATTCCCCAGGCGATAATGAATCTTTAAGCAGCAACAACATTACCGCCATACATCAGGATGCATCTGGATATATTTGGGTGGGTACAACCTTCGGCCTCAATAGACTTGATCCATATACTTTCAGATCAACCAATTTTTACCACTGGTTTGAGGATAAGGCCGCCCTCAGCAATAATAAGATAACAGCGATCGCCGAAGATCAATATGGTAGAATATGGATAGGAACGAACAATGGACTCAATCTTTTGGTGAGTGAGACGGGCAGATTCATGCGCTACCTCATACAACCCAATGACAGCACAAGCCTTTCCAGTAATGTGGTAAATTGTTTGAAAATTGATCATCACAATAAACTATGGGTGGGAACAACCGGCGGATTAAACTGTTTTCGACCAGAATCCAATAATTTTAAAAGATACCGGCAAAAATACGAGGACGAAAACAGCCTCAGCGATAACGATATACTTTCAATTGAAGAAAGTTCCGATGGTATACTATGGCTGGGTACCCGCAATGGATTAAACAAATTCAAATCGGACCTCGAAATCTTTTCCCGCTATTATAAAGATGAACCAAAACCAGGTTTGCTTTCTTCAAACATTATCACCTCTTTGTTGATCGATAGAAACGGTGACTTATGGGTCGGTACTCCTTCGGGTCTGAATCGCTTTTACACGAAAGTGAATGAATCCACTGTCTATCGATCGGATAGTGATGAGTTGCACACTTTGCCCAGTGATTACATCCACACGCTGATGTCAGACCGATCAGGGATGATTTGGATTGGTACCCAATCAGCAGGTATTGCAACACTCAATCAGGAAGTTCCTCAATTTTCATCTGTTTCATTTCCAGGAGTACTTGGATATGAGCCAGAACAAAACAAAATTTTTAATTTTTGCCAGATCGATTCAAGTTCAATTTATATCGGCACCGGCAGGGGTGTTGCCATATTCAATCCGAATTCGGGAAAAACGGAATTTTTATCTGAATCTGATGATAGCATTCTAAAAGAACTCAATGAAGCTGTAAAATATATTTTGGAAGATGAAGATGGAATCATTTGGTTGGCCACACATGGAAAGGGGTTGATATCCTACAACCCAACTGATGGTACCTCCAAAGAATATCTTCAGAATTCTGAAGATCCCAAAAGTATTTCCAGTAATAAAGTCAGTCAATTACTTCCGGCTCAGCGTGGTGGTTTGTGGGTGGCGACAATTGGTGGCGGGCTGTGCAGGTATATGCCCGAAACCGATGATTTTAAGATTTATCGGTTTGATGGGACTGATCCGCGCAGTTTGCGGGATAACAACATCCTTTGCCTGAGTTATGATGCCGTCGGAACGCTTTGGTTGGGCACCGGCAATGCCGGTCTTTACAGTTTTAATGAAACAACCGAAACATTTACGCATTACAGTGCCGGAGACATCAAATCTGGCAAACTGGGTTCAAATACCATCAATACATTACATCTTGATGACGCTGGACGATTGTGGATAGGCACAGCTGGAGGTGGTCTAAGCAGATGGAATCAGGAATCAGAAAAATTTGAAAGTTTTACCCAGAATGAAGGCTTGGCCAGTAATGTGGTCATTGCCATTACAAGCGACAGCGAAGGAAATATTTGGATGAGCACAAATGGTGGTGTTTCGGCATTTTATGAAAGAACCGAGACTTTTCGAAACTACAATGAGCAGGATGTATTGGGGAAAAACACATTTTATCAGGGAAGCTGTTTCCGCGACACGGATGAACGCATTTATTTTGGCGGGGCGAATGGTTTTGACTTTTTTTATGGTGAGGGTTTGAGGGAAAACGATTTCATTCCCTCATTGCATATTACAGGGATTCAATTATTTGAGCAAAATCAACGAATAAATCCGCTGGACCTTGCAAAACAAGTGAGCGATACTTTGATGCTCCGGCATGATCATTCAGGTTTTAGCATCGAATTCTCGGCACTTAATTACAAACAACCCGATAAAAATCAGTATGCCTATCGTTTGATAGGTCTATTTGATGATTGGAGATATACGGGCAATCGACGCATAGCTACATTTACCAATCTTTCCCCTGGCACATATACCTTCGAGGTTATTGGATCGAACAACGACGGTCTTTGGAACGAAAATCCGGTGGGTGTAACCATTATAGTGAATCCCGCACTTTGGCAAACAGGTTTTTTTCGTGTTGTGGTAACTCTGTTGATAGTTACGCTGCTTTATGTATTATTCCGGTTTCGAATTCGTGCTGATCGTGCCAGGCGAAAAGCGCTCGAATCGGCCGTCATATCGCGCACCCGTGAAATTTCCAAAGAGCGCGATACCAATGCGGTACTTTTGCGTGAAGTACATCACCGGGTAAAGAACAACCTCCAAATTATTGTCAGCCTTCTCAGTCTACAATCGAGATATATTACTGATACCAAACTCACCGGTGTGTTTAGCGAGATCCAGAACAGGGTGCGCTCCATGTCGCTCATCCACCAGAAAATGTATCAAAGCAAAGATTTGTCTTCCGTAAATATTGAAGAGTATATCAATGATTTGTCAAATAGTCTTTTGAACACGTACCGGTTGGCACAAAAAGTAACGCTTGATGTGGAGGTTCAGGTAAACAGATTCAAATCCGACACGCTTACACCGCTGGGTTTGATCATCAATGAAGTAATAACAAATTCACTGAAATATGCATTTCGGGAGGACCGGGAAGGGAAAATATTTGTCAGACTCAATCGATTGGAAAATGGACGATTTCGCCTAATTATTGGTGACGATGGGGTTGGTATGGCGCTCAATCTTTCTCATCCAGATTCAGAATCCTTTGGGACTGAATTAATTTCCGCACTTACCGAGCAGCTCAATGGCGACATTGTACGATTGAACGATCGTCCGGGAACTGTTTATCAGATCGACTTTGAGGATGTGACGGAGGACCCTGTTAGTTGAGTTTGTGCGGTACCATCAACATGAATGATGGAATAATGACTTCAAATATTTCTTCGGATGTCAAATTTTTCATCTGGTAAGTACCAGACATCTGACCAGTGTCAGTCGTGAAATCACATGAAGAACGATAAGCATAAGATTCCCCTGATTTGATAACAGGTTGTTCTCCTATGACACCTTCACCTTCCACGACCCTTTTTTTTGTAGAGCTGTCAATAATTTGCCAACTCCGGCGCATCAATTGAATTGGAAATGCGTTTTTATTTTCAATTTCAATACCGTAGGAAAATAGAAAAAGTTTTTTTTCCGGATTTGAAAAACGACTTTCGTATTGACACTGAACGGATATTCTGATTCCGGAGGTAAGGGCAGTAGTCATAGCTGTAAGTTCATTGATGCGA
>JBBSDD010000288.1:0-4582 GCA_038249755.1 Flavobacteriales bacterium
ATTTTCAGTCCTTTGCTCTACCGACTGAGCTACATCACCGGTTTTGCAAGGCGCAAATATAAAGATATTTTCAAAAAACGTGGAGAAAATCCGGAAAGCAAGAAAAAATTCAGACCTGGTCATCGATATCGGCAATACCCGTATCAAAATTGCCATGTTTGTAAATGATAAATTGGTGGAGGTTTTGTCATTTTCCAATCAGTCGGCCAAAGAAATTAGCGGCTTGATTGAAAAATCTGGCGCCCGACGTGGAATCCTCAGCGCGGTGACACATATTGAGCCAGCATTGAAATCCTTGTTGAGCGAACGGATGGAATTGCTCGAAGTGAGTAACGCGACCAAACTACCCATAACGATCGGATACAATTCGCCCGAAACACTTGGTACTGACCGCATCGCCAATGCAGTGGCTGCCGCAAAATTTTATGCAAAATCAGACGTTTTAATTATTGATTTAGGTACCTGTATCAAAAACGATTTGGTCAATGCAGACGGAATTTTTTGCGGTGGGGCCATCGCACCCGGCGTGGCCATGCGATTTGAAAGCATGCACCGAATGACGGGAAAGCTTCCCCTCATTTCCGATTGGGGAAGTTCAAATGTAGGCTGGCCGGGAAAATCAACCCGCGAGAGTATGATTGCTGGTGTGATGCTCGGCATCGAAGGCGAAATGGCACAATATATTGAGCGCGCAGCAAATGATTACGACAGTTTAATGATTATTTCAACAGGTGGTGACTATAGCTTTTTTGAGAAAGCATATAAAAATATCATCTTTGCACACCCATATCTGACCCTCGAGGGATTACATGAAATTCTTAAATTCAATATTGATTAGGCCTGCTTTTGTTTTTATAGCATTGTTAATGAGCTTTCAGACAGCCATGGCCCAATCGGATATCTCTTCGCTTTATTCATTGTTCGGCCCTGGTATTCCAACCCACCGACAATCTATTTCTCTTGCCGGGATGGGTGGAAGCGGCGTGGCCATTTTTGACCCTTTCCGCCTCAATCTGAGCAATCCTGCTGTGCAGGCCTATCATCTCGAGCCTGTTTTTGAATTTGGTGGGCGCGGAACATTTTCTACGTATGCGACGGAAGAGGCCTCTTTTGATAACAGCGCCTTCACCATCAACAACATCAGTTTGAGTTTCCCACTCAAGAGGGGAAGCTGGGGTTTGAGTATGGGTATTGTTCCCTATTCCAGCGTGGGTTACGAAGTGAATTCCAGTGGATTTGATGAGGCAACTTCCCGGAACTTTATATCTGAATATTCTGGGAGTGGAGGGCTTTCCCGGGCTTATATCGGCACGGGGGCGAGGATTTTTAATCGGGTGGATTCAGCAAATAATGTGACATCTCTCGCACTTGGAGGCAACTTCAATTATAATTTTGGAACAGTGGTCACGAATAGGTTAATCTATTTTCCGGACAACACGTCACAGCTCGGAGTGACCTCTACAGAAAAAATTTTAATTCGGGATGTGAGCGCGGAGTTCGGATTGCATTTTAATACAAACCTGATCAAACGGACCAGTGCGAATGGCCGGTATTTGAAATTTCTTGTCGGGCTGGTGTACGATATGGGCGGAAATCTGAGAAGTGAACTAACGAACTCCGCATTTAATCTACGGGTCAATTCGACTGGTGCTGTCTCTGCGCGCGATACCCTCACTTTCTCTGACCGTCAAAAAGGTCGGGTAAACATTCCCGGCCGTTTTACAGTGGGTATGGCCTTTGATTATGTGAGTACCGACCGAAGGCGGATCAGACTTTCTGCCGATTACAGCATGCAGGAATGGTCCGCTTATAAAGTAAGTTTTGACAATAGTTCGCGCAGTTTTGATTTCAACAACAGTGAGCGTTACAGTGGTGGAATCGAATTTACTCCTTCCATTTCTTCTCTCAATATTTTTGAAAGAATTGAATACAGGGTGGGTTTTAAATACGAACAAACGGGCCTAAACCTCCGTGAAACAGCCATTGAGGATTATGGCATAAGTTTTGGTCTTTCCGTGCCGCTGCATTACAGACGAGGACTAACGCAGTCTACATTTCATGTGGCAACGGAGTATGGCCAATATGGCACTACACAGAATGGGCTGATACAGGAAGACTACCTAAGGATTTATGTGGGATTTTCGTTCACCCCGAATTTCAGAAATAAATGGTTTGTCCAACCAAAATATGATTAACAAGTTGAAAGAGATGAAAAAGTATGGATTTGGTTTGCTGATGTTCACAATGTTTTCTGCAGCGGTTTCCGCACAGGAATCAGATTCGCAATACGGCAACACCCCGGAGGAAATTGAAGAATGTAAAAAGAATCTATCACTTTATAGGGAGTACCGCGACCAAAAGCTCGCCGATCAGGCGCTGCCTTTTTGGAGAGAGGCCTTGAGAATATGTCCACAAAGTGCCAAAACCCTGTACACTGATGGCGCCAAGTTTTACGGTGATATTCTTGATGAGGTCAGCAAAGATTCTACCCGTCTCGTGGAGCGAAACGCGTATATTGACACACTCATGATGGTGTATGACAAGCGTATCGAACACTTTGGGGAAGAAGGAAAAGTGCTGGGTATGAAAGCCAACGATATGTTTAAATATGACCCAGCCCGCGCAAAAGATGCCAATGCACTTATGAAAAGGTCGTTGGAACTTGAAGGGAATGAATCGGATGCGGTGGCTGCTTCGAAGTACTACGAGACGCTCTACCGAATGTATTTAAACAAGGAAGCGACCAAATCGGATTTGCTTGTGGAATACATACCCGTACTTGATATACTTGATTATAATATTGCCAAATTGGAGGACGAAAATCTGCGGTCGCGTTACGAAAAAGCCAAAACCAATCTGGATGCATTTTTTATTAAAATCGCGGAATGTGATGACATAAACAACATCCTGAAAGAAAGAATTGCGGAATCGCCAAATGACATTACATTGAACAAAAAGGCCTTGGCTGTTTTGAATAAAAGGGATTGTACTGATGGACCACTCTATCTGGAGGTAGCTGAGCGGGTATACCGTGACAAACCAACGGCACCAGCCGCATATAGTTTTGGTATTCAAAAATTAAAAGCCAAAGATTACGGAGAAGCCGGAAGATACTTTGAAGAGGCAATTGAACTCTGTGGAGATTGTATCGAATTAGACCAGTATTACCTCCGGGCGGGTCAAACAGCCACAATACAGGGAAATTCTTCAAAAGCGATTGGTTATGCCAACAAAATTTTAAACATCAAGCCCAAGAGTGGCGAGGCATACATCTTGAAAGGCGACGCCATCGCCAGTGGCGCCAAAGCCTGTGAAGGTGAAAAATTGAAAAGTGCCGGAGCATATCTGCTGGCAGTAGATTATTACAACAAAGCGCGATCGGTAGATCCTTCAGTGGCCGATAAGGCAGGGCAAAAAGCTGCAGGTTATCAGAAATATTTTCCTATTCTAAACGATGTTTTCTTTGTGGGCTTAGCAGTAGGAGATAGTTACAAAGTGGAATGTTTTGGAGAAAACACCACCATAAGAACTGCCCCATAATTCGGGATTTGAAATCCTTTTCAGAAAAAATTCTATACCTGCTTCCGGCTGCTTTTGCAGCCGGAATGCTTTTATCCTGCACATCCAATTCGATAGAAGAGGTGTTGGAATTCAACAAAGATGGGATTGAACCATTGCGCACCACCCTGGGCGTGACTTATATGTTTACAGATTCCGGAGAGGTGAAGAATGAACTTCAGTCGGGTAAGGTAGAACAGTTTCAAGTCGCTGATTCATCTTACAGTATTCTTTCTAAGGGATTTTCGCTTACGTTTTATACGAAAGATCAGGAAATAGATGGCATACTGACCGCCAAAAACGGTTTCATCAACGGAGACAACAGTCTCATGATCGCACGCGACAGTGTGGTTTTTGTAAACAACATTGGAGAGACACTTCGGACGGAAGAACTGATTTGGGTGCAGGATAGTGCCCAGGTGTACACCGACAAATTTGTAACCATCGAGCAGGCGGACGGCGTGATTTACGGAAAAGGGATGGTGTCAGATCAGAATTTCACAAATTACAGGATCAAGGAAGTTACTGGTGAACTCTATTTAAAAGAAGAAGACAAATGATTGAAAAGGACAACGACAAGATGCGTAAGATCAGTATCGTGATGGAGCGTTTCTGGCTGGCACTGGCCATTGTATCTCTGGCATTGGTGATTTATTTCTTTCTGGTGGATGGCGTAAACAGGGTTACGCTGCAATACCTGGTTTTTCCTGCGCTGGCAGGTCTTATGTATGGTTTTCGGGCTACATTTCGACGCCGGCACGAGAAGAGAAATGATCCACGGTAATCGGGTCATTGTGTATCTTTGATTCCTCAAATGGTAGAAATCCTCATTGTCATCGCAGCTACACTTGTGTTATCGGCTTTTTTCTCCGGTACCGAAATCGCGTTTCTGACGGCAAATAAGCTGAAGATTGAACTTGAAAGCAAACAGGGTTCTTTTTCCTCCGGTCTGATTTCCGGTTTCATGCGCAAGCCGTCGAGATTTATCGGGACCATGCTTGTGGGTAATAACATCGCTCTGGTC
>JBBSDD010000289.1:0-4575 GCA_038249755.1 Flavobacteriales bacterium
CTGCAAATCGCGGAAACCATCTCGAAACTCACACATCTTTTTACGGAAGTAAAACCCGACATGGTGGTGGTGGTGGGCGATGTCAACACGACCCTTGCTGCCGCAATCGCTGCCAACAAATGCGAGGTCGCGGTGGCGCACCTGGAAAGTGGACTGCGCAGCAACGACCTCACCATGCCCGAAGAACACAACCGGAAAGTGGCGGATGACCTGGCCTCCCTGCACTTTATCACGGAAGATTCGGGCCTCCGGAATTTGCGCGCCGAAGGCAAGCGCGAAGCTGGTCTCGCCCTTGTCGGAAATACGATGATCGATACCCTCGTGGCTTACCGCGATCAAATAAACGCCTCCACGATTCTCCAAACACTGGAATTGCCGGACACAGCATTCGCCCTTGTAACCATGCACCGTCCTTCGAATGTCGATACCCTCGAAGGCCTGAACCTGGTGGGGGACGTTTTGGACATGCTCACTTCAAAAATCCCGGTGGTTTTCGTGGCACATCCCCGCACAGCGAGCCGTATTGAGACTTTCGGACTCAAACCGCGATTTGACAAATTATCCGGATTGCACCTGGTGCCTCCTCTGGGATATTTTGACTTTCAACATCTTGTGGCGGCCTCAAGCCTGGTGCTCACCGATTCCGGCGGCATACAGGAAGAAACCACCTATTTGCAAAAACCCTGTCTCACCTTCCGCCCAAACACCGAAAGACCGGTCACCATCACCGAAGGAAGCAACACCTTGCTGGAATTTGATCCGGTTGCCATCGCGCCCCTGATAGATTTGATTTTGAGCGGAAAGTATAAAAAGGGACGAATTCCTTTACTTTGGGACGGAAATGCCACCCGCCGCGTGCTTGAAAGGATCGATGCGTATTTCCAAAAGGGCTGCTAAATGAAAATACTTTACTATTCCCCGCATCCGCACCTGCATCTCGAAGCCCCCACGGGCTACGGTACGCACATGCGCGAGATGATCAACGCCTGGCGAAACATGGGAATAGAGGTGCGCACCCTCATTGCAGGGCACAGCGGAGCGGGTCGGTACAATGTGCCGGCTGTCGCCAAAAGTATGCGCGGCATCAAAAAATTCATCCCAGCTATCGTTTGGGAGACGCTCAAAGACCTGCATCTCATCCGCTTTGATAGCAACATGGAGAAACGGCTGGAAAAGGCTGTCCGGGAATTTCAGCCCGATATGATCTACGAACGGGCAGCTTATCTCCAAAATTCGGGCACCAAAATCGCAAAACGCACCGCCACCCGCCACGTCGTGGAATTCAATGCGCCCTATCCACTGGAGCGGGTGGCGATGTCTGGAAAATCTTTTCTGATCCCCACCGCGAGAGACAATGAACGTCAGATTCTCATCGAGGCAAATAATATCGTAGTGGTAAGCACCGCGCTGAAGGCGCATTTTGAGAAAATCCTGGCCGGCGTTTCCGCAAAAATCCTTGTCGTGCCCAATTGTGTGAACCCCGAAAAGGTACATCACGAACCCGCTGAGGTGGCCAAATTGAAAAATCATTATGGCCTTTCCGATCATCTGGTGATTGGATTTGTCGGTTCTATTTTTCCCTACCACGGGGTCGACATGCTCATCCATGCCTTTGCCCAGACAAAAAACCGTCATCTTGCGCGTTTATTGATCGTTGGGGACGGATATACCCTGCCAGATTTGAAAGCCCTCGCGAAAAAACTGGGCGTTCACAGCGAAGTGATTTTTACGGGAAGTGTGCCCCACCGCGAAGTGTATCTGCACATCGATGTGATGGATATTTGCTGCCTTTCGCGCAATGACTGGTACATGTCGCCGGTGAAGCTTTTTGAGTACGGCCTCATGAAAAAACCGGTGGTGGCATCGAAAACATCTTCCGTGCGCGACGTGATGACCGCCGATGATGCGCTTTTGGTGGAGGAGAATATCGATCAGTTTTCCAATGCGCTTGACAAGCTGCTTATGGATAGCGCTTTGCGCGAAAGACTGGCAGCCAGCTGGCACAAAAAAGTAATGGAAAATCACACCTGGGACATCGCAGCCCGCAACATTCTGGACACATGCGTATAGCCCTGCTTACCGATGGCATCGCACCTTTTGTGACAGGTGGCATGCAGCGCCATTCCTTTCACCTGGCCAGGAATCTACTGAAACTCGGCGTTCACCTGACCCTCTTTCACACAGTACCTCACGGCAAAAAACCACCGACAGACAAAGAGGTGGCCGAGGCGCTGGAAGCCCCTGAAGGTTCGTTGCGTGTCATTTTTATTCCTTTTCCAAAATCGGGTCATTTTCCCGGGCATTATGTCAAGGAATCTTATTTGTACTCCTGCGCCATTCACGAATCGATGGTCGGGCAGTGGGGCGAATTTGATTTTATTTACGCCAAAGGGTTTACCGCATGGTGTTTATTGGAATTCAAAAAAACGGGCATTCACATGGCGCCCATCGGTGTGAAATTTCACGGGTACGAGATGTTTCAGCGCACCCGGCATTTGAAGAGCAAACTCTCGCAGTTTATGTTTCGCTCGCCGGTGGTGTATATCAACAGGGGTGTGAATGTGGTTTTTTCCTACGGCGGCGAAATCACGGAAGTCATAAAAAAAATTGGCGTGCCCGAAGAGCACATTGTCAATATCGGCTCTGGAATAGACGATTCTTGGATTGTCGACAAGCCCATTCCACAGAATGGTATCCGCCGGTTTCTCTTTATCGGCCGTTATGAGCGCCGAAAAGGGATTGAAGACCTTTTGCGCTGTGCGGAAGAGATCAAAAACGCAAAAATCGAATTCCATTGGATTGGCCCCATTCCGAAAGAAAAACGACTTTCAGGTGCTGGACATATCTATCACGGCGAAATTCGCGAAGCCCAAAAATTGAGAGATATCATCGACAAGTGTCAGGTACTGGTCGTTCCGAGTCACTCCGAAGGCATGCCCAACGTCATCCTCGAAGCCATGGCCCGCGGACTGGCTGTAATTTCCACCCAGGTGGGAGCGGTGCCGATGTTGGTGGATGAAACCAACGGCGTGCTGATCAAACCCCGCGATGTCAGGTCCCTCCGCCGGGAAATAAAACGGTTTGCCCAAATGCCCGAAGCCGCGCTTTCGCTCCTGCGCCAGGAAAGCATCCGAAAAGTGTACAAAGATTTCCGCTGGTCGGCTATTGCCAAACAGACTTTGGGTGTGATTCGGAAATTGACGTATTCGGCGGGGATGGAGAAGGAATGAGATGATCTAAGAGAACAAAAAACGATAAACTTCCAAACGGCTTTTTTCATTGACCCCGCCGCCGGCGCGCAGTATCGCAGGTTGGACTTTGTTTTTTTGATAGAATCAAAATCGGGGCGAAGTTGATTTTTGGTAACAATTGAGATATTGAAATATCTTTTGTTTTTCCTGCCTATCTCATGAAAAGTGAGTCAAATAACAGACTTTTATAAATCGGAACCCCAGCGGGTAGGGTGTCCAATCTGATGTTCCCGCGATCATGCTACTTTTTTCAGACAATTAATTCGCAGTTGCATAAGATTTGGTGTTAGATTTTCCTTTTTCCAAACATTAATTTGTCTTATACGCGTATCTTCTAATGCTGCTTTAAAGTCGAACTTATTTTGAGCGTTCTTACTAAGCTCGGTGTAGAGTGGCATAAAGAGAATAGAAGATGTTACGCCATGTAGTTTATTGGGCGATTTGCGAGCTGTATATTTCCCAAAGAGGGATTCGATAATGTCTGAAGAGTTATTATTTGCAGTATCGGCTTCTATAAGTTTGGCTTCATCATTTAGGAATTTAAATATAGTTCACCTAACTGGATCATTCTATAGTCACCGTAAAACAGACGCTTTTTGATCTCTTGATGGCATTTGGCTGTTGTTCTTTTGACAGCCCCTTATTCTTGCAGAGATATTCAATGCTTCTTATGCATTCTGTAACTACTGATAACTAGTCTATTAGCGTTGCATTTGCGGGGACAAATGAGAAGACTGCTCGCTCATCTGTTGAAGTGTTTGATAAACATCAAGCATTTTAGAAGACCATTTAACCCATTCCGAAATATTGAGGAAACGCGCAATAGTTCGTTGTTTAGGAGGGAGCAAGTAGGCTATTTTTTTCATATTGTACTTAAACTTGGGCTCAGTCATTAATTTGGTATAATTTTTAAAGTCAGGCGCATTCTTATATGTCCTTTCCAAAAACATTCCCAAAGAATGGCTAATGTGCTTTTGATGTCTTTAGATAAATTTTTCATGCTCCAGTGCGAACTATTCCTGAAGTCTTGTAGGGGAAAAACATTGTGATTTGAATTCCCCAATATTGCAAGGCGGCTTTAGCCCCCGGCAACAAGCAACAGGGGTTTTTGGGCTTTAGCCCAATGGTTTATTAAAACATCTTCCGATGGCTTTAGCCAAAATTTTTCAAGCATTGTGATTCAGAATGCTGGTCAATGGGATTTTTTACCAGACCTCTATTCCCTGAAAATTGAATTGTGGTTAGACTAAAGCCAAAGGAAAAAAATCAATTCATATGTTGGGCTTCAAAATCTGTCATCCATTTACCGGGAGCTAAAGCCGCC
>JBBSDD010000290.1:0-4572 GCA_038249755.1 Flavobacteriales bacterium
AGAGCAAAAGCAAAAATACCTGAAACCTTTGGCCTCAGGTGAGAAAATTGGTGCTTTCTGTCTCAGCGAACCGGAAGCGGGTTCGGATGCAACCTCGCAACGCACCTCTGCCATTGACAAGGGAGATTATTATCTTGTGAACGGCACAAAAAATTGGATTACAAACGGTAAGACTGCATCAATATACCTTGTGATCGCGCAAACCGACGCCGATAAAGGTCATCGCGGTATCAACTGCCTGATTTTGGAGCGAGGCATGGAAGGATTCATCGTTGGTGCGAAAGAGGATAAGTTGGGCATTCGCGGAAGCGACACACATACACTCATGTTTCAGGATGTGAAAGTGCCTAAAGCCAATCGCATTGGAGAAGATGGTTTCGGATTTAAGTTTGCCATGAAGACGCTTTCCGGAGGTCGGATTGGTATTGCTGCCCAAGCCTTGGGAATTGCGGGTGGCGCCTATGAATTGTCATTGGCGTACAGCAAAGAGCGCAAGGCTTTCGGGAAACTGATTCACGAACATCAGGCAATTTCTTTCAAACTTGCGGATATGGCCACGGAAATCGAAGCAGCAAAATTGCTTTGTTATAAATCGGCTCAGATCAAAGACAGAGGAGAAAATTATGATCTGTCGAGCTCTATGGCGAAATTATTTGCCAGCAGGGTGGCCATGGAAACCACGGTCGAAGCAGTTCAGATTCACGGTGGATACGGTTACGTGAAGGAATATCACGTGGAACGATTGATGCGCGATGCGAAAATCACACAGATATACGAAGGCACAAGCGAAGTGCAGAAAATTGTAATCAGCAGGGCTGTGTTAACTGCTTAGTCAAAGACTTTCCAGACACTTTTCCATGGCGGCCATGCGGCTTCCTTTTACGAGTACAAGATGGTCAGAGACGGGATTGCGTCGAAGCCAGTCGCGAAGCATTTCGGAATTTTCGAAAAGCGAATATCCCCGCAGGTTAACACCGCGAAAATTCTCTCCAACCAATATGGCAGCAAGTTTTGATTTTTTCAACAGGTCAACAATCGCCTGATGTTCTTTGTCGCTTTCTTCTCCCATTTCGAGCATGTGTCCAATCAACGCCAATTTGTTGGAGAAATTGATTTCTTTTAAATTATTAATAGCCAATTCCATACTGCTTGGGTTGGCATTGTAAGCATCCAGAATGACTTTGTTTTTGTTTGTTTGCACAAGCTGGGAACGGCTATTTCCAGGTTGGTAATTCTCCAATGCTTCTCTGATATCCTTATGATCTACTTCGAAATAGCACCCAATGGCCGCCGCCGCCATTAAATTGCTTAAGTTATACCCGCCAACGAGGTGTGTGTGGATATCCGTCGATTGGAAATCTTTGTAGCCATATCGGAAACCCACGTAAATATCATTTTCAATTAGCTGCCCGGAAACATTGTAATCCAGTGACGATCCAAATACAAAACGTTCCAAATTAGTCGATAAACCCATCAAAACGGGGTCGTCACCATTGACGAAAACCTTACCGCAAGTTTGTTCAATGTGGTCAAAAAGTTCTTTTTTTCCTTTTTTTATTCCTTCCAGACCTCCAAAACCTTCAATATGCGCCTTACCGATATTGGTAATCATTCCAAAATCGGGAAGGCAGATTTCTGACAATTCAGCGATCTCTCTTTGGTGATTGGCACCCATCTCGATCACAGCCATTTCCGCATGGAGCGGGATGGAAAGGAGGGTGAGTGGCACTCCAATATAATTGTTTAGATTTCCATGCGTAAAAAAGGTTTTATACTTCTTGGATAAAACGGCCGAAATTAATTCTTTGTTTGTCGTTTTTCCATTGCTGCCTGTGAGCCCTATTACAGGAAATGTGAATTGGCTGCGGTGGTATTTGGCGAGTACTTGCAAAGTGATCAATACATCTTCAACGACAGTCACCTTGGCGTGGCCCAAGAGATCCTTGTTTGAAGTAACCACATGAGCCGCCCCAAGATCCAATGCCTGAGCTGCAAATTTATTTGCATCAAACTGTGGCCCTTTCAGGCAAAAGAAAACGGTTCCTTCTGGATCTTTTCTCGTATCGGTTCCAACGGAAGGATTGGCCGAAAATACTTCGTAAAGCGGTTCAATTTTCATAAGGGGAAATTAAAAACCCGGCAATTAAGATTGCCGGGTTTTTAAAATTTCTTTCGAGCCTTTGATGGTTAAAAACTATCGCTGGCTCAGACCGATTGGGCTACCCACACGATCCATGGCACATCGGAATCCAATGGTTGCAGTTGCCTTTCGTTCGTCCATAAAACGCCGCGTACCTGGGCTAAGATAGTAGGCTCGGTCTCTCCAGCTCCCACCTTTGTATACACGGGCCCTGTTGCTAATTAAAGTTGTGGTGCCGTAATCGTACATACTGTTTTCGCCAACGGCGGGACTTAGATAGTCCTTACCAGAAGTGAAGTCACCATCAAGGTGGTCAATGTTGTCGGCGATTCGGTAATTATCCCGGTCTATGTTTTCTTCAGGTCTCACGTTTCGCATTCTCAGACTACCAGGTGTATCCTGCACATAAGCCCCAAGTCCACTGAGTAGTTCAGGAGCAATGCGCACATTACTGGTTCGCACTTGCTGAATACCATCGCGAATCAGTGTGTATGCTTCGTCCGCTTTACCATCATTATATCTTTCCACCGCCTGCTCAGATGCAGCATTCAGATTGTCTATCAGTTGGGCCTCGTCAGGATTGAGTTTGCCTTCGGTAATTTTACTGAAATCTTTGATGTATTTTTCAACACCTGCGACATCGTATGTTACAATGGTTAGCTTGTCGTCAATGTTTCCCTCGCTGTTCAATACTTTGGTCTCATAGACGTTACCTCGGAAAGGCCTGAATTCGTTTACGTCGCCAGGTGACATCGGACGGTAAACATCCATTACCCATTCACTGACATTCCCGGCCATATTGTATAGGCCGTAGTCGTTTGGCTTGTAGGAAAAAACAGGAGCCGTGATTTCGGCTTTGTCATTTAAACTTCCAGCTACGCCCATATAATCTCCCCGACCACGCACAAAATTTGCTACAAATTCTCCGTAATAACGACTGTTGTTGTCCCCGTCGCGCACATAATGACCATCCCAGGGATAAACCCGTCTTTCTGTTATCAACTCTTGGTATGAGTTGCCGATCAGAGCGTAAGCCGCGTATTCCCATTCTGCTTCTGTTGGGAGCCGGTATCTCGGAAGAAGAATTCCGTCTTCCATACGGACGTTTCTAAAATCACCGTCTGGATCGAGATCCCGAAGTCCATCTACACTTTTTCCACTTTCGTATTGACCTGCCAAATAAGCATCTGTGCTGAAATGATCCTCATTCACCTGCTGTGGGAAATGCTCAAATAAACCCTCACGAATCAAAATGGCTTCGTTCACACGATCCGTTCTCCAGCCGCAAAAATCATTGGCCTGTAGCCAATTGATTCCTACAACAGGATAATCGTTATAAGCGGGATGTCTCAAATAATAATCGACATAGGGCTCGTTGTAGGCAAGTTTCGATCTCCAAACAAGGGTATCCGGAAGCGCTTTATTATATATCTCAGGGTAATCACCGCCATAAACCCGTTTCAACCAATAGAGATATTCGAGCCAATAGATATTGGTGACTTCAGTTTCATCCATATAAAATGAAGAGACAGTCACTTTTCTTGGAATATTAGACCACTTATCAGTGACCATTTCCTCGGTAGCACCCATTGTAAAAGCTCCACCTTCGATTAAAACCAAACCAGGGCCAGTTTCCTGCTCGAAGTATGGTCTTTTTTCAAAGCCTCCATTTTTGGAATCGTTGTAATTCCATCCCGTAGAGCTGGATGATTCATAGTTGCACGAAGAAAGCGAAATGACCGCTACGGAGAGTGCAACCATAATAAGCGAATTGCTTGGGTTGAGTTTCATAAATTATTTTTTCAGTGCAGGTTTCAGGTTTTTAAACTAGAAGGCAGGGCAATTTATTGTCTTGAGCTTCTTTTTCTGGGTTTTGCAGTTGAAAGTCATGGCAAATGAAAGCTCGTGAGAGCCGGCTGTTTGCGTAGTCAATCGACTTGTAGTAAGATCGTAACTGTATCCAACCCTGAAACGATCTGTTTCCACCCCACCCAATAAGATGGCAGAGTCTTCATACCTATACCAGGCGCCAAGTATGAGTGGCCCCTTTTTGGCATAAAGCCCAATATTAATTTGTCTGAAGCCAAATTGCTGTTGAAGCAAGATATTTGGGCTGATGGAAGCGTCGCTTTCACCTTGAAAATCCTTGTTCAACTTAAATGTTGCTCCGGCGTGTATGGTATATTTTCTTTCCAATGGAGCTTCAGCTACAATGAGAGATTCATTTGGTTCAAACAGATGGTGTACGGCAATTCCCCCGTAAAAGGTTTCACTGAAGATCACAAGTCCGGAGGAAAAATCCACGTTGTCGACGGTTCCACCGCGTGGTGTATCCTGGGTTTCATATATAAATCCGCGACGTGGATCTATCATATCTCCGAAGGTGAGGCTGCCCCAATCAAGTGATCGTTGAAAATAGCTCCCCTGAAATC
>JBBSDD010000291.1:0-4568 GCA_038249755.1 Flavobacteriales bacterium
CGTTCGCGTAGAAGCTGAGGGCTTCGAAACCTTTGAAAAAACACTGTTCTTTTCTTCTAACGAAAGTGAAGGATACAGAGAGGTGAATGAAAAACTCATTCTATCCAGGTAAAATCCATGCGCAACAGATACGCCATATCCATTTTAAGTTTACTTTTCCTTTCGCTGGGTTTCTGTCAGAAATCACTTGCTCAGGATCAGCAGTACACGCAGTTTTATGCAGCGCCCATGTATCTGAATCCTGCTTTCGCCGGTACATCGGCGCAAAGCCGTGTAGCGATGAATTACAGGAACCAATGGCCATCCTTGCCAAAGGCATTTGTTTCATACAATTTTTCTTATGACCAGTTCATTTCAGGACTAAAAAGCGGAGTGGGTCTCATGGTTTCTCACGACAAGGCCGGGACTGGCGGTCTCTCTTATACCTCTGTGGCGGCCCAGTACGCCTACGAAATCACCATTAGTAGAAAATTCAGTGTGCGTCCGGCCATCAGTTTCGGTTATGGAAGTACATATCTCGATGTCGACCAACTCACCTTCTCCGATCAATTGGCGAGAGGCGATGGAGCAGGAGCGACCCTCGATCCCGACAGAAGCAGATTCATCCAAGAGCCCGTTGGAGCCCCTGATTTCGGCACGGGTATCATGTTGTTTTCCGACAAAATGTGGTTTGGCGCTTCTGTACACCATCTCAACGAACCAATCCAATCCGTCAGCGGAAGGGAAACAAGATTGCCAAAACGTGTAAGTATGCACGGGGGGATACGTATCAAGCTGAATGAGCTAAGTGCTTTCACCAAACGGCAATACCTTGTACCTGCCTTTAATTACAAATCTCAGGGCATGTTTGACCAACTTGATCTGGGTTTTTATTACGAATACGATCCCATTGTGCTGGGCATCTGGTACCGCGGCTTACCCTTGCTCAAAGACAATGGGTACAACTATGTGAATCAGGATGCCCTAGCCTTTTTGGTAGGATATGAAATCAACAATTACAGAATTGGATACAGTTATGATCTTACCATTTCCAAACTTACGCCAGGTGTGGGCGGATCGCACGAGATATCTCTGATCATGGAATTTGCCAATAAGCGCAACAAAAAGAACAGCAAAAGAAGGGTGATGCCGTGTGCTAAATTTTAATTTGTCACCCAATAAGGAATAAGAATTCGTGAATAACCATCTTTAGAATAGATGAGTTATATTTTTGGGAATTCATATCTTCGTCCTGCCAAAACCTTTTAAATGAGTCTGAAGCTTCCCGCTTTAACTCCTTTTATTGAATATACTGAGCACACATATCAGCAGTTTCAGCAAACGGAGGGTATTAAAATTATTTTGTTTTATTCAGGTGATCTGGACGTCGGATTTGCCAATGCCATTTCCAGCCGGTTGGAACTTTTGCTTGAAAGCGAAAAGCTTAACAAACAAGTCCAGAAACGATTTTTTTCTGTGATCGTTGAAGCAGTTCAAAACATCCGTCTACACGGCACGCCTGCCGATGATGAGCGCGTTCACGCATGCGTGCTCGTTTTTCTGAATGAGCAGCACCTATGTGCAAAAATGATGAATATAGTCACAAGAGATCAGGCCAATTACCTGACAAATAGATACGCTGAGGCCAATGCCCTTGACAGGGTGGATCTCAAAGCCAAATATCTGGATATCATGCAAAATGGGCAAATTTCTGACAAAGGTGGAGCGGGATTGGGTATTCTTACAATCGTCTTGCGATCTCAAAATCCGAGCGACTTTAAAGTGATGCCGATCAGTGAGGCGTATCATATTTTTGAGAGCAACATCCGGGTCGATTTAGAATAAACTTTACGAAATTCGATGAGATTGGGATCAGATTTATGCATTACCCGAATTGCATGTGCACACTAACATATATACCAGATTACAACAAAAATATCATCACCGCCAACCGGGATGAAAATCCGTTGAGAAACGCTTCCGGATTGTCGCCGATTACAAACAAAAAAGGCGACCAATTTCTCATCACGCGTGAACCAGTTTTTGGGGGGACCAACCTGGCCATCGATCTGGATGGGGCTGTGACAACTTTACTCAACGGTGCTTTCGGCCCGCATTTGTCTGGAGGGAATTACCGCATGAGTCGCGGAATTATGGTATTGGAAAGTCTGGAATTTGAAGATTTATTTCACTTTTCACAGGAATTCGACTTCCAAAATATTGAGCCGTTTACGCTGGTGAGATTTTCGGCGGTAATTCAGGAAATCCGCTGGGACGGAAAAGATATAACGGCACTTACCCACGATCCGGGAATTCCCCATATTTGGGCTTCCGCACAACTTTACTCCGACCTGGTTATTGAAAAAAGGAAGGAATGGTTTCAGCGTTTTATAGATAGTTATGGCTCCCCAAGCCCGGATGACACTTTTGATTTTCACCGACTCGCTGGAGATGGTGACTCAGAAAATGATCTGGTTATGAGCCGTGGAAATATGGTCCGCACCGTATCCATTACACAAGTTTCCCGGGAAACCGGAATCAAGAGTATTCGCCACATGAACATGTTGGATGGATCGGATGTCCGGATCGGATGAAGCCCAGGTCAATGCACTGATAAAGGCATGGTCATCCTCATAGCATCCATTCCGCGTTTTTCCAATTCATCTTCCAGATAGTCGAAGGTCGACAATATGTCGGGCTTGCCATTTACCACAGCCACGTCGTGCTCGAAGTGGGCGGAAGGTTTCCGGTCGGCTGTAACGATGGTCCAGTCGTCATCGAGCATTTCGACATCCTTGGTCCGCATATTAATCATTGGTTCAATCGCAATGACGAGTCCCTCGACGATTTTTTTGCCACTTCCGCGCTTGCCGTAATTGGGCACCTGCGGGTCTTCGTGCATACTTGTGCCAAGGCCATGGCCTACAAGCTCCCTGACCACGCCATAACCATTTGACTCGGCGTGGGCCTGAATGGCATGGCCGATGTCGCCAATCCGATTTCCAACCACCGTTTGAACAATTCCGAGATAAAGGCTTTCCTTCGTAATACGCAACAATTTTTTCACTTCGGGTGTGATCTCGCCGATGGCAAAGGTGTAGGCATGGTCGCCGTAATAGTTGTTTTTTACCACGCCACAATCCACCGACACAATATCTCCTTCCTGAAATTCTTTTTTGCCGGGTATCCCATGTACCACCGCTTCGTTGACAGAAATGCAAAGTGAATTCGGAAAACCATTGAAACCCAAAAAGGCTGGTACAGCTCCTTGATCTTTGATGTATTCAAAAGCGATTTTATCCAGATCCAAGGGTGTCACTCCCGGACCGATTTTTTGTGCAATCAGCGCGAGTGTGCGCGAAACGATTAACGCGCTTTGGCGCATGATTTCTATTTCTTCTTTCGACTTGAGCTGAACCATGTGGTATTTTTGAAAAGTGATTGTAAGGATCCTTTCCCGCCACCTCTGTTGTGATGGGCGGCAGGATTTCTTAATTGTATATCGAGTTTTAAACCATTGGGGTGCAACATCTGGAATACTTCACCCCAACCAGGAAAACCACCTATGTTACGATCGTCGATAAAGATATCTGCATTGATTTTGCGGCTGATGCCCTCTAGGGAAATTTCTTCCGGATAACTTCTATTGACGGCATAGAACGAGATGCCATTTTCAAAACAGTAATCCACAGCTTCCTGTAGCAACCTGCCTTCTCGAAAAGTCCAGAGGATTAATTTGTGTCCTTTGTCCTGAAGCGCCTGAAGAGTATCAAATGCAAAAAGCATTTCGCGGCCAATACGCGGATAATCATGCTCCACGATCGTTCCGTCAAAATCTACTGCGATCGTAAGCGATTCTTCCGAGATCATTGCCAAACTTTGCGCAAAAGTAGTGATTTCCTGAGCGCTGGTTTCAACCCATTGGGAGGATACGGACAGCGATATCACATTTTTTAAACATTTTGCTTATTTGATCATTATAAAAAGACTGTTGTCACAATTTAAGAATTGAAGAAAAGTCCCGCACGTATTGTTATCGAATCATTGGCCCAGCCGATGTACAAGTTGTATTCCGGGTCACTCAGAAAATGGAAGTACGACAATTTAACTATCGTTGTTATGCCGGGGATATTTCATCCGGGTTGGTTTGTAACTTCCAGGATGCTTTTCGACAGGTTGGAACGAACAGAATTAAAAGGCAAACGATTTTTGGAACTCGGCTGTGGCACGGGTGCCCAAGCTTGCAGGGCTGCTCAGATGGGAGCCATTACGTATGCCAGTGATGTTACACCGGGTGCCTGCCACAATGCCGTGTTGAATGCTAAAAATAACCATCTGGAAATTACAGTGGTTCCTAGTGATATCTTTGATCAAATGCCTGTGGGTGTTCAGTTTGAAGTCATATTTGTCAATCCGCCATTTCTTGCAGAATACCCGGAAAACGAAGGGGAATTCGCATTTTGTTGTGGTGAAGAGTATGAATATTACATGGGGCTTTTTCTTCAATTGCGACAATTTCTAGCGCCAGGCGGAGAGCTCATTATGGCCCTTGCCCGTTCCTGCGAAGTGTCGCGCATTCTGGAGATTGC
>JBBSDD010000292.1:0-4562 GCA_038249755.1 Flavobacteriales bacterium
AACACTAAAAACTAAAAACCAATAACCATGAAAAAACAATCATTTCTACTCAGTACCAGAAGGATGGGCTTAACAATTGCAACAACCTTCTTTTCCCTAACCCTGTTTATCAGTGTATCCACAGCCCAAAATGTCAATCGCAGTAAGTCCTTGTCCTTCGAAGATGCCCATTCCGGCGATTCATTTGGCAATCTCGCAAATCACAGCCAGGTCGGCCCGGAAGACAACATACACGGTGGTGAAATTGTGGCACAGCAGGTATCATTGCACAATTCAGCTTTGCACGGGCAGCGCAATCTGCTTTCCGATCCGGGCAATGTGGCGGTGGTTGATGCGCTTTACAAAGCTTTCGCAAAAGGCGATATTCCTACGGTATTGGCCGGCATGGATCCCAACATCGCGTGGAACGAAGCCGAGGGTTTTCCCTATGCCGACCGCAATCCCTACATCGGGCCGCAAGCCGTGCTAGAAGGCGTTTTTGCCCGAATCGGTGCCGAGTGGGAGTACTGGAACCTGACGGGAGTTGAGCTCCATGAAATGGCAAACAACAAAGTATTTGCCACCCTGCGCTACCAGGCGAAGTACAAAAAGAATGGTGCCACCATCGACAATCAAACAGCCCATTTATGGACATTAAAAGATGGAAAAATTACCAGTTTCCAACAGTTTACGGATACCAAACAAGTCGCCGATGCGATAATCCGTTAATGCACGAATTAAATAACAAATAAATTCAAAGTCGCTTTAAAAACAACCAGGGTAATGGAGAGACGATGGGTCTCTCCATTACTTTAAAAAAGAAAATCCATGCATCAATCGAAAAGGGTGAAACGCTGGACCTCCATTGTTTTTTTCTTTTCGGGTGCCGGACTTTCAGCGCAAAACCAGATAGGGGGTCGAATTGCTGATAAGGATGACAATCCTTTGGCGTACGCCAACGTGGTCCTTTTTAATTCGCCCGACAGCACTTTTGTAAAAGGTGAAGTAGCTGGCATAGATGGTCGTTTTGCCATCAATGGCTTGGTGCCGGGAGTGTATTATTGCCAGGTGAGTATGGTGGGCCTTTCGGCAAAAAGGACCCCCGTTTTTGAATTAAAAAATCAGGTGGGAAAGTATGATCTCGGTGCGATTGTGCTGCGTGATAATCTTGATTTGCAGGAAGTGGAAATTGTGGCTACCAAAGCCATGATCGAAGTGCATGCCGACAAAGTGGTATTTAATGTAAGTAGCACGCCGAGCGCATCCGGCACCAATGGTCTTGAGCTTTTGGCCAAAGCCCCCGGAGTGACAGTAGATATGGACAACAAGATCTCGCTGCTGGGCAAAGGCGGCGTGCAGATTTATATCAACGGGCGGCCTTCGCGCCTTTCGGGAGATGACTTGGCTGCCCTGCTCCAAAACATGAATTCGGACAATATCGAGTCGGTGGAAATCATTTCCAATCCATCGTCAAAATACGAAGCAGAAGGCGACGCCGGCATCATCAACATCATTCTGAAAAAGAATGTGGCAACCGGATTGAATGGCAACCTCACTTCATCTTTCCAGCAGGGTCAGTTCCTGCGCTACAACAATGGGGCTTCCATTAATTACCGCAGTGAGAAATTGAGCGCTTACGCAAATATAGGTCGTTCGGAGCAGGATATTCAGGATGATTTCAGAGATGTGAAATATCAAAATGGTTTTGAGCTCGATTTCATTTCGGAAGAAGTGCAGACCAGCACCGGATACAATATCTCAGCGGGTTTGGACTATGCTTTGAGCAAAAAACAAACGCTGGGTTTTAGCGGAAACGCCGTTTTGAATGACGCCCGCAACCGGCTGGAAAGTATTACCAGGATTTCGGAAGCTGATAGCGGCAGCAATCAGATACTGGTATCGCAGACCAGTCTGGATGAAACGTCCGAAAATTATAATTTGAATTTAAATTACCGGTGGACGATCAGTGAAAAATCAGACTTTTCAGTCGATGCCAGCGGGGGGAAATTCATCAAGTCCGGAGCCACCTTTCAGCCAAATACCTTTTTCGAGCCTGATCGCACCACGGTGATATCCGTTTCCGACAATGCCTTTGATACCGACACCGAAATCGACATGTACACCGCTCAGGCAGATTACGCGCATAGCTGGGACAAATTGAAATTCTCAACGGGGCTGCGCTACGCCAATATCACCACCGACAACCGATTTGCATTTTTTGATGTGCCAAACGAAACGCCGGTACCCGATCCCACGCGCAGCAACGACTTTACCTACACCGAAGGCGTGGCAGCCTGGTATGGCATTGTCGACGCCACACTGGGGAAGTTCTGGAAGTTTAACGGCGGTTTGCGCGTGGAGCAAACCAATTCGCGGGGACAGCTTTTCAGCGCCCTGGAAACCGAAAATGCCGATGTGAAACGGGACTACGCCAACTGGTTTCCCAATGTAGGCTTCTCCTACGACGACGATAAAACCCACGCGCTCAATATCAGCGTGGGGCGGCGTATTTCCAGACCAAACTACCAAAATCTCAATCCATTCGAGTCGCCCCTGAGCGAACTCAGCGCATGGAAGGGAAATCCATTTCTACAGCCGGCCTATTCGATGAACTATCAGCTGGTGTACGCTTTTAGGCGAAAACTGACCATCAGCGCGTCCTACAGCGAAACGACGGAATTTGTAGCCAACATTTTTAAGATATCCGGCGAGCAGAGCAATGTGATCATCCCGCGCAACATGGCGACTTTCGGCAATTACAGCCTTGCGATTACGTATCCGCTTCAGGTGCACAAGTTCTGGGAGTTTGTGCTCACGGCAAATGGGGGCCACAGCATTTACCAAGGCAATCTTGAAGGTACCGAAATTGATATCCAGGCGACCACCTGGAATTTCCGGATCCAGAATAACTTTAACCTGCCCTGGGATTTACTGCTCGACATCACCTACCATCACAGCAGCGATTGGATCTGGCGCGGATCCATTCTCGTGCGTGGCAATTACGATCTGAATTTCGGACTCCGCAAAGATTTTCTCAACGACCGCCTACAAGTGCGGGTTACCGGCGTGGATATCCTGCGCACCACAAATGATTATTTCTACCAGGGCGCATACGGAGGCATGGTGATCGACGGGGTCCGCACCTTCGACTCCCGGCGATTTGGCGCCGGAGCCACCTGGAAATTTGGCAACCAAAAAGTAAAAAGCGTCCGCAAAGGCAAAGGGGGTATGGATGATGAATTGCGGCGATTGCAAGGCTCAGATTAAGAAAATGAGAACAACAAATCAATACAAAACAACATGAAAACAGTAGGAATCATTGGCGGTGCAGGCTTCATAGGAAGCTACAACACCCAAAAGTTTTTGAGCGAAGGCTACAAGGTGAAAGTGTCTGTGATGGACCTTTCGAAAAAGGAGAAATACGCGCATTTGCTGCAAATGAAAAACGCTGAGCATCTGGACATAGTCTAACTCAATGTGGAGAATAAAGTAGTGTTACCCGAATTTCTGAAAGGTTGCCAAATCGTGGTGCACGGGGGCACCCCTTTTCAACTCGATGTGGAGGATGTAAAGGCCGATTTGTTTGACCCGACCATCAAAGGCACAGAGAATTTTCTTGAAGCCATTCAAAAAACACCCGGAATTGAAAAGGTGGTATTCATCGCATCGGTGGCGGCTTACAACACCAACTTCCCAATGCTGCCCGACGGCAAAACAGATGAAGATCAGATTGACGAGACGGATACGCCATTCATGAGCGAGCAAGGCCATCCCTATGCCCAGGCAAAACGCATCATGGAGTTTTCCAGGAATCTGTCAAATTCTACACCTTGAATGTAGGACTCAATTTCAGTAACAGAGGCAAGGATGTGCCGCAATCTTTGCGCATCGCCCATCCTACTTTTCATAAATCAGTCTTTTGTCTTTGTCCACGAATGGCGATATATACTTTGAAAGAGCCTGGCTGGAAACGAGGTCAATTTTCCTTTGAAGGATGTCTTCCAGTTCCAATTTCATTCCGGCAAATCCCAGTCCAATATGCTGTGAATAATCCAGTTCCACAAGGATATCGACATCGCTGCCATCCACAGCTTCATTTCTTGCATATGAACCAAACAAAAAAGCCTTTAAGACGGGTTTGTCCCGAAAATATGACCTTATCGTTTGAATATCTTTTCCAGAGAGTTTCATAATTCAAAATTAAGATTTTATCGGGATGGTCGCAACGTCCGTAATCATTTCGCTCATTCCATCAGCACTGTACCAATGGAGCGGGCTTCATCTCATCAGAGCGACCCTATCATTAAATCCATCTACTTGTCAATGATTCCGGCAAGTGCCTCGTGCTTATAAGGATAAAATCGACGAAAACAGAATAGACCAACGCAACCAGAATTCATCAAATTACGGAGTTTTCCGCAATTGGGGAAAAGTTGAAAGGGAGTTGATGGGTTTTGGGAAAATAGTATGGCTTGTTTAGGAAAAAGATCTACCCATTGTAAATGTCTCTTGAATTTCGCAACCCTTTCGGAAACCCCATCTCAGCCTTCGGAAAGTAAAACTCCCTTTCGGGAAAAATTTAC